>NZ_JACJEZ010000038.1:0-50640 GCF_014164365.1 Pseudoalteromonas sp. SG43-6 | reverse complement strand
CGAAAACAGTTAAATAAATTGACTGATGATGATCAGTTAAGCTAATTTAAAAACGGCTCTACAAAATGATAAATCAGGTGATCAAAGCTGATGAGAATCGGTGATCAAAGTCATGAGAATACGCAGCTGTCGCATTGTTGGTTATTTTAGGAGTGAGAAAGGGGGAGCTAATAGCACTGAGGTGGGATGAGTTTAATGGAGACAATACCATATGGCGGCTTACAGAGGAACGAGCTAAAAACGGTGTAGCTATTGATATTCCGATACCCCAGCAAGCCCAAATATGGCTCAACGAATTGAAACTCAGAGCTAGTAACTCACCATATGTATTTCCATCTCGCCGAAAGAGTAAGCGCCGAGGATATATATCCGATGACACTCTAAACCATGCTTTAACCAACTTATTCGGTAAAAAAACAGGTAGATTAAAAAGTAGCACAGGTGATGTTTTAGGTGCCGCAGGCGTAGGATATTTTGTTATTCACGACTTACGGCGAACAACAAGGACATTGATGTCAAAAAACAAAGTCCGCTCTGAGGTTGCTGAAAAATGTATTAATCATGTCAAAAAAGGTGTTGAAGGAATTTATAATAGGGATGCTTTTTTTGAAGAACGAGTTAAAGCTCATCAGCTATTAGCTGACCAAATTGCTCTATTAGTTTAGGATTTTATTACAAATTAGGAGTCAATCCAGCCTTCACAAGTCTTGCAAATGAAAATTGAATTATCAACTACTAAGGCTTTTACACCTTTTCGATACAAAGCCATTTTTAAACTACTAGGAAAAAATGAGCTATCCAAACTTGATAGCTCCTCATTAGAGACTTGAATCATGGAAATATTTTGATAGTGCCTAGATTCTATTTCTTTATCAACCACATTGTCCTCTATTGAGTCTTTAGTCAATTCAAACCATCTGAAGCTAGGTGTTTTAAAGTAATCATTACTGTCTTTGGGAACAAGGCTATGAACAGTGACCGACTTATTACTTTTCATCTTAGTTGCAAAAATAGAATCCAACTGAGTAATTTGCTCAGTTAGGTTTCTCATACAATCGAGTGGCTGAATACTATGCTGAGGGGCCGCAAGCATAATCTCTGATGTAGTACCATTTCCTACTGTTAATACCCCATCATAACCAAGAGATTTCAAAGCTTCGGAAAGTGTAGTGTTCCACTTTGAGCCAAACAAGTTTGGACACTGTAATATGTGGCTTTCCCAGTCGTGATTTACATATAAAACATTTACTTCAGCGAAAAGATTAAACTTAGTTTCAACCCCATACTCTGAATCACACCATCGAGAGTAGTGCTCTGCATTTCGAGACCTTGATAGCCATATTGGCTTATCAAGAACATCAATAAAAGAAATGAACCTTCCTCTATGAACAAGAATTTCGCCTGCTCTAAGCTCTAAACCTTCAATTCTATCAATAGCTTGTTTTTTAAGTAAAGCTGATGTTTTTTCAACATCAGCTTTACTGACAACAACGCCATTAATTTCATATAAATCTGTATCTGGTTGAAGCGTATTTTGTGAAGTGCTTTCTTCACTCTTTATCGATGAGGCTTTGAAAAACTTAAACATATAACTTCCGTGTAAACATTTATTTTTCTTATTATATCACAATTTTGATAAGGCGAGAGCAAGAGGTTTTGAGATAAAAATTCAAATATCAATGATTAACTATGCATAACTAGCCATTTGACTAACTTAGTATCGTTAAGCTGCCTCGAGCCGTTTGCTATTTGACTCCTCATACCTTCACGTTTTTTGGCTGATAGAGGGTATGAGGGGTCTAGTTCAGTCAAGATTTCATTTGCTAGATGTTGATAACGATTAAATGCCTCTTCAGGGGAAGAAATACTGGATGCAGCTTTCATCATATATACCATAGCATTAAGCGTTCCTCGGAGATAATGCTCAAGGTTTACGACCAACATATCCAGTCTATCTTGTGCCGAAGCATTATGTACAATAGCATTCCTAACACGATACAACCGATGTATCTGCAGCTCTACCTTGCTTTGGTGTTTTTGTATTTTTATACCAAGCTTATACGGGCAAGCACACTGCAAAATAAATTTTTCAAAACGATATTTTGCATATGGGTAGTCATTAAGTCTGATATATAAATCATTGACCAGATTTTGATCTTTTATTGCTTCGTAGATCTCACCGAGGTTAGCTGTTTTAAAATCTATATCTGATTGCCCAAAAGTGAACGGCTGCCAACGCAACTCTTTAGAAACACCTCTTAAAGCAAATAATTGTTTTACGGGATAATCCAAACCTATACATGGGAGAACCGATAATATTACATGCTCATCGTGACCAAGTGACTCATCATGTACTCCTAAAGTTAAAGATTCAAGAGCAGACCAGTAAGCTGTAAATCTACTTTCTTGAGTGCTATCAGTAACACCATTTTGATAAAACCTAAATGCTGAGTTTACTTTGTGTATAGTTTTTTTATCGGCAATATCTTGCAAATGAGAAACTGTACTTATAAATAAATTAAACTCACTAAAGCTTAAACGATCAGAACCATTAACAATCGGTTGAGTTAAATCATTTAGATGCTTTATATCTATGGGCTGACCTTCCGCCCCAAATGAACAGGCACTGTATTTTCTTTCAATTTGGATGTCTGCTCTATTCATCATGTAAGCAATAATATCCAATGCATTATTAAGATCAGTATCAGCAATTGCCCTAGCTGAACTATAGGAAGCTGCCTCTACTACAATATTGACCGCTACTGTATTTCTATTTGGGTGCTCAATTAAAACGAACTCACAATTTTGAAACTTCACTGTATTGGCTGAGCTTTCAATTAATGAATAAAGTCTTTGGCTAATAAGCTTTAATGAAACCCGAACTTGTTCTTTTTCGTTATTAATTTTTTCAACAAAAAGATTAAAGCTATCCTCAAAATTAATATCTTGCTGCAATCCACCCGCAGCTAACGTTCGTCGCTTCATCAAATAGTGTTTGTATAATAAATAGCATTCTGACAGTGGCATTCCTGTGTTCAAAAGAGAACTTAGGAGCATATTTGTTACCTGATAAATTTTGTCATAAACAGTCTCACCAAATTGTTCATTAGCAATTAAAAGCAGTCTTAATTTTTCAATAGAGACATTAATATATTGTCTTTCAACTAAGCTTCGTAACTGGGTAAGAAAGCTAATTATTAACTTTCTTCTATCCTCTAGGGCCTTAAAATCAATTATGCCTGATTCATTTGACTTGAAAAGACTAGATATTTGCTCTGGAATATCTTCAAAGACTTCAGATTTTAGAACCGGATCATTATCGAACATTTCTAGTAACTCAGTCATTATGTGGCGACGTTTAGCTGAAGCTCTATATTTTTCACCTAAAGTGTATAACTCTAAGAGCTCATTTATGCCATTGAGTGGGTTGTTATAAGTTACTCTGTCACTATCAATATTATTACGGCTTGATAGACTCGACCAACATTCTATGAAGAAAAGCTGTTGTGGTAGCAGTCCTTGCCGATTTAAGCTCTTATCTATTCGCATCTTGCCTCTATCTGAAATCCTGTTATAATTATCAACATATTAACTAATTTTAATCAAAGATTCACTTTAAGTCTTTGATTCAGAAAAAGACGGTCTCCCCTTTTGACTGAGGCAATGTCCCGGAGAGGATCGAGACCAATTCATTAAAAAGAGGTGCCTTATGCACCTCTTTTGCTTTCTAAATTACAAACTCAGCCCTGCTCCATTCTTTCTTAGCCACTCTTTACGCTCACGATAATCAGGCATGACTTTGTCAACTTCATTCCAAAAAGCGTTTGAATGGTTTCGATGGTGCATATGACATAGCTCGTGGACGATGATGTAGTCAATGATCTTTGCTGGTGCCATCATGCATTTCCAATGGAAATTAAGGGCACCTGATTTGCTGCAACTAGCCCAACGGAAGCTCATGTCTTTGACGTTGATTGAGGAAGCTGTAACGCCAATTTTGGGGGCGTAATATTTAACCCGTTCAGAAATCCGTTGAAAGCCTTTATCTGCATAATAAACCTCAAACGCTTTCTTCGCTGCTGATGAACCGCCTGTATCAACTAACTGCCGTTTTAAACAAAATCTACCTTCAATTAGTTTAAGTGGCTCAGCTTGTTCGTTTATGAGTGCTAGACGATAAGCACGCCCCAAATAAAGAAAGGTTTCACCATTTACCCATTCGCGCACAACTGCCGTGGAGTTCAAATCGCGCCATTCGGCTAAGTTGCGATAAATCCACATACGTTTGCTCTTAACCACTGCATCAACTTGTTCTGGCGTATAATTTGATGGCGGCCGTACTGCAATAATTCCATTCCGTTCTATAACAATATCTGTTGTTTTACGATCTGCACCTGGCAATAACTGGTATTCAATATCCAGTACTTTTCTAGCATTCATCAGTTAACACCATCATTATTCTGAACAAGTGCATCATGCCTGTTTTTGGCCAACTTCATAATTTCAATTGCTACTCTTTCTCTGTATTGTTTTAACTCGACAATACCCGTTAAAGTTAACGCTGTTTTTATTTCACTACGTATTTTTTTCTGCTTATTGGGGTTGTTCCAAAAGTCGATACTGCCAATACTTGCCTGCAACGTTTCGACAATAGCCTCCATTAACACCTTCATTTTGGCTTTAGAGTCAGCAGGTACTTTTCCACCTTCAAAAGCTTGGCTAGCAATATGCTCGTAAAAAGTAGTCGCTTCTTTGCTCATGCCCTCTTCGCCTTGCTTACGCCCTTCTTTTGCTTCTGTACGAAGCTTGTCTAGTTCTTCAGCAAGTTTTTCCCATTGATCTTGATATTGCGTGATCAACTTTTCGACTTTTTCAGATAGGCTCTTATAGAAAGCGGGGTCTTCATCATGGTGAACAGTGCAATGCTTTCGAATAGCATGTTCCATTTCACTGGCTTTCGCTTCTGCATTATCGCCTGCATTTTTGTTGAGATTTTCGATAAAATGTTCAGACAATAATTCAACAGGATCAACTTTAGGGTTAATGCCTAAATTGACTAAATGTTCATTTATCAAGTCTTTAACCTTCGCCCCAGCATCACCCAAATTCAAACTGGTGTCTTTGTAGCGCTCTTTGGTTACTCGTAAAATATAACCCAATCGTTTAGCAGGAACACGATACTTGTGTGCGGCCTGATGCGGCAAAATAATATCTAAACTCATTAAGAATTTTTTCAGGTAAACATCAAAGTCGGCGCGTATTTTTTCATCTTTTAACAATTTAACCGCTTCATGCACAACCGCAGCATCTGCCTCAATATTGGGTAATTCGCCTTCAACAAACTCACGTACTTTTAGTATTTTGTGTTGGGCAAACAACTGTAATATGCGTTGATAACGCTCTTCTAACACTGGCATTTCTGAGGTTATGCTTTTAAAGCCATTCACTAACTCTTGTTGTTCGTCTGCGGCAGCATATAAGGTTAAGGCGTCAGTCAAATTTTCTGTCAAACCAATGTAGTCAATAACATAACCACGGTTTTTGCCTTTCTTCACTCGATTGGTTCGAGCAATCGCTTGCAACAAAGTGTGTTCACTGAGCTTTTTATCAATGTACATCACTTGCTCTATTGGTGCGTCAAAGCCTGTAAGCAGCATGTCGCACACAATTAAAAAAGCAATGCCGCTGTATACCTTGTCTGGGTCATCTAAATCGAACGATCGACAAAAATTATCAACCGCGTTCCACTCTTTTGCTTGTTTTCGCGCTTTGGTTATATAAGCCGCTTCATTGGTGCCGTCACCTGAAATAACCACAGCCGCCTTTAAAAACTCGATACGTTTAATTTGTGCCAGGTCAGGATTAGCTTCAGCCTTTAATACTTCAACATGCTCCCTCAATGCGGAATGAATTGCAGTTTGATAACGCACAGCAGCAAGTTTAGAAAAACACACAACCTGAGCTTTAAACTGATTCGGATAAATGTGTTCTAGATAATGTTTAACAATGTCTTTGCCTATGGCATTGATACGGTTTTCAGCTTCTTGTATATCGCCAGTTGCGCCATACTTTTTCTTAATGGCCAATATTTCTTCGTCACTGCGCCCTTTAAACAAGTTTTCAAAACTAGTTTCAAACCCATGTTTATCATTAAGGGCATCATCTGAGGTGCGACCTTCATACAAAATCTGCAAAGTGGTACCGTCTTTTACTGCGTCCATTAGCTTATATTCGTCAATGTAGGTACCAAAGCGCTTATGGGTTTTCTTTGCTCCATGACGTTCAGTAATTAACGGCGTACCCGTGAATGCAATTCGGGCAGCATTAGGAAAGGCTTCAAAAATGTTATCACCTAAGTCCGAACCTTGAGTTCGATGCGCTTCATCAATCATTAACACTATACGTGAAGAATTGTTCACTATGCCAAACGTTTGCTTGGTTGGCATAGCTTGGTATGTGCCTAAGGCCTCTGCAACAGTGTTAGGCAAGGTTTCATCACGAAGCTGAAACTTATGTACCATTACCATATTAATGTCGGAGCTGTCCGTTGAGAGATGCTCACGCAAGTCTTTGCGGCTTTCAATGGTATTTACCCGCCCACCAATAATGGTTGCTGTGGTAGCTAGTTGATCTTCAAGATCAACTCGGTCATTAATAAGCAGTATTTTGTAATCATTGAGATCACGAGATGACCGCAGCATTCTCGCCACAAACACCATAGTTAAACTTTTGCCCGAACCTTGGGTATGCCATACCACACCGCTTTTATCTTGTACCGTTTTGCCATCACGCAAACGGGCAATTATCTTGTTCGCTGCTCTAAATTGCTGATAACGGCATACCACTTTAATGCGGGGTCCACTGTCGGTGTCCATGAATACCGAACAGGTTCTAAGCATATTAAGCAGGTTGGTTTTATTTAACATGCCATTGACAAGTTGCTGTTGTTGGTTCCAGCCCTCAGTAATATCGTCTTTTTGCGGCCATTGGGTTTTCCATGGGTAAAAATGTTCTTCACCAGACGTGATAGTGCCGTAGTCCGCTTCAACACCACTTGAACGAATTAACATCATTGAGGTATGGAATAACCTAGGCTCACCTTCTTTTAACCCATGCTCTTGGGTAGCCTTACGCCTATTCATATAGCGTTGTAGTTGTTCAAAAGCCTCTGCCATTGGATTAGCGCAGGTAGGTCCGCCTTTTTTGCACTCCACAACTATTAACGGGATACCGTTTATGAACAATACAATGTCGGGAATGATGAACTGCTTTATACAGCCTGGAGTATCAATACGAAACTGATTAATGGCATGAAAAACGTTGTTCTCAGGGTTTGCAAAATCAATCAGTTTAACAACCGGATCTTGTTCACCCGTTAGCTCATTAACATCAACCTGAGATTTAAACAGCAGTTTTTGAATGGCTTCGTTGGCTTCAAGTAGGGTTCTGTTTGGTTGCCGTGATATATTATCTTGTAAATCTTGTAACTGTTTATCAGTTAACCAAGGCTTACCATCAGTGGTGGTATTAATAGTTGCAACGGCTTTTGCAAATACCTCAGGCAACAACCACTGACGGAAGTTAAAGCGTAGGCTTTTTATGGGATCTTGAGGTATACCTTCACCTTGATCGATACTGCTCCAATTAAGCTCAGCTAATTGCTGAAGAAATGGTTGTTCAACTTCCGTGTATTCAGACACAAACAGCCTCATCATCTTGTGTTGAAACAGCATTTTTTCCTGTGAGTAAATCGTCCATTAACCCTACTTTGATTTTGTTATATTTATTCAGCTTATTTTGCTCACTTACAATTTTATTAGTTATCGCCGCATAGCGTTTTAATATCTCGTTTTGCTCATCAATGGGCGGAAATGGCAATTTCAATTTTTTAAGGGTCTTTGATTGGATCGCGTCCATAATTCCTCCCTGAGTTTCTCGTCGAAACCATGACTTTACCCAAGAGGCATAATTTAACTGCCAACATATCAATTCTGGAATCACCTTGTCTGCGTCTAGGGTCATAGTCCAAAGATGCTTGGACGATAATGCTTTTTCAATATTATCAGGGATCACTGCGCTCCTTCCAACAGTCCCCATAATCGTTATCACTACATCTTTAGGTCTTACAGCATACTTATTGAGTTCATTAAACTTTCGTTCGGAAACAAATCTTTTGTAATTGGGAACAAATTTCTCAATATGAATATTATCAATACCAAGAAAAGGGATTCCATCTTCGACTAGCTCAGATTTCAACAAAGCACTCCCAAATGGACCACTTCTCATATTATTTGGGACAGTCGCCAAAACATTTTCTAAAGTATCGCATCTCCATCCAATTGGTAACCAACCTAAGTCAGAATCATGGTATAGGTTTGGCGCTTGTTCACGAGGTGGCCGTAGTTTGCCATCTGAGCCAATGCCTTGGGTAAACAAGTCTTGCATCAAACCTATTTTTATTTGCTGATACTTTTCAATTAGCAATTCTATTTTTTCTATTGTTTCATCAATGACAGCAAGGACATGCGCGATTTTTTGTTGAATTTTCAAATCAATATTGGGAAGCGAATATAGCTTCTTAATTACACTTGGATGTGCTTTGCTTGTGTAATCAAAAGTCATGTACTTATGTTGATTAGATAAACAATAGTAAATGAATTGGGCGTCTAAATATGAAGCTTTTACTCGCATAAATCCACATACATTAGTCACTGAAAACTTATGTTTAGGCCTATAAAATAGACTGCCACCACCATCAACGGACCACGTAACTAGCTCTTCATTAAACATAAATTTAGCATATTCACCAAACTTACCGTTGTTATGTGCAGATGATGAATAAATTGGGTATGGGCCAGGGTGAGCATCTATATCATCTTTTGAGATAATGTTTCCCCTACCTAAAATAATTTCTCCATCAGCAATGTATTCATCTAATCTGCGAATTTGCCAATCACTCATATCCTAACTCCACCATAAAGGATTGAAGTTGTTGAGAAGCTGCGTCACGTTCCCGCTCAATGGTCTTAGCGGTCACCGCATATTTTAACGATAAATTTTCAATGGCTTTGATACATGCTCGCTGATCTGCTTTCAGGTATGCTTTATAAGTATTCATCAGAGTCAAACGTAAACGCTCGATAATAACTATGCGAGCTTCATCGTTGGAGATTTTTTCTCGGGCGCTTTGTACTAAGTCATCTCGTTTATCTTCAATACCCTTGATATTGGCTTTAATAGCTTTTACTTCGTCTTCCAATACTTTGTGACGTTCAAGGGTTGTAGTGATTGATAAGCTGCGCTCATATGCTAATTGTCCTTGTGTAACTGCCTGTTGAAGAGGTTGCAGGTATTCTGAGTGATGGTTTTGTTGTTTAGCTAGTTCGAAAATACGCAGGCCGTTAGCAAATTCAGGTGCTTGTTGACCTAACCCTTCAGTACAATAAAAGGCTTTTTTGGCACCTTTTGGCAGTAAACTAGCAGCCTGAAGCTCGATGAAAATATTTGCGCATAATGCTTTTAGCTCTTTTAGCTGTGCCTTCCATTCTGCGTTGACCGCCTTTAAATCGGTATTCTTAGTTTTAACGTCTGTAGATGGCATGACACCACTGTCTTCTGTATCTTCAAAGTCTTCTTCATCGGAGGCAGCAAACAATGATTGTAATTCGGCCAAACGGGATTGAGAGTTTTCTAGCTCTTGCAATACTCCAGGAAATTGGCTTTGTAATATATCTTGGTCAGGAATTAATTCTGGCCCCCAACCGCTGGCTGCAATCGATTTAAAATCGGCTTTTAGTCCATCAACATACTTAGCAAAGGCTCCCCGCACTTGAGAGTTGGTTAGCAAGTTTTGTTCAGCTAATTCTTTTTCGATACTGGCAAGCAGTTGGCTGCGCATGACGTAAACATTATTACCGCGCTTATCGTGTTGGTTTTCGGGGTCAGGCGCTAGTGCTTCAACAATAGGTAAGTTTAATTGCCACCACGCTTCGAGCTGCTGCATTATTTGCTGGTGTCTTGAGGTAACACTTTGATGAGTTGATACAAAGTCAGCGATGTCGCGTTTGTCTTTAATCACCGGCGCTAGATCAACATAAGATTGATCTTTTGGTACAAAGGCATCATCGCGAAGTTGAGGATAGTTTGCCCAAAAGTGCTCTAAGCTGTCGACCTCAGAAATTGGCACACCACCGTGTAAATGTGCACGCACATCATGTGGCTCTGGCGCAGGAGCATTGTCAACATAACGACGAATATTGCAGTTATAGTTTTCTTCAGCAATCTCAGTGTTAGGGACTAGTCGTGCATAGGCTGGAATATTTCCGCCTGAACGATAGGCATGGATGATTTTATCGATATCCTCTGCTCGTAGATGATTTTGTGCCTTGCCTTCGCGATATTCGCGATCGGCATTAATAAACAACACATGAGCACGATTGGCAGCACCCACTTTATTCATGACTAAAATACAGGCTGGAATGCCTGTGCCATAAAATAAATTACTGGGTAAACCGATAACCGCTTCAAGATAACCGTTAGTAATAAAGTGTTTACGTGCGTCGCGCTCTTCACCACCACGGAACAACACTCCATGAGGCATGACAGTGGCTAAGCGTCCATCATGTTTGAGCACCGCAAGCATATGCTGTACAAACATTAAGTCCGCTTTTTTGCCTTTTTCCGGCAACATAACCGAGAAACGCCCAGGGAATTTAAGATCTTTTTTAATGTAGTTTTGGCTAAAAGGTGGGTTAGCAACTACTCGGTCAAAGCGCTTAAGCTCGTTGTTGTCGTCTAAATGCTGAGGTTCGCGCAGTGTATCTTCTTGGCGAATATCAGCATGAGAAATACCATGTAATAACATGTTCATTTTGCAAATAGACCACGTAGTGCCGATTTTTTCCTGACCATTTAAGGTCATTTCGTCGGCACTACCACCATTTTCACGTAAATAGTCGCGCATTTGGATCAACATACCGCCAGACCCAACTGTTGGATCGTATATGCTCATGCCTTCTTGTGGGTCACAAATTTCCACACAAAGACGAACAACTTCAGCAGGGGTATAGAATTCTCCCGCCTTTTTTCCGGCTGAGTCAGCAAAGTATTTAATTAGCCATTCATAGGCTGCACCAAGTAGATCAGGAAACTCAAAGTCTTCATCTTTTAATGGAATTTTTTCGAAGTTTTGTACGAAATCAGCCAGGGTGTCATCGTCTAGAGTACGCGAGCCAATTTTGCGGTTGAAGTTAATACTTTTTAGTACATCTTGTAATGCCTCTGGATTAGCATCTTCGATAGCTTCCAAGGCTTTGTTTAAGGTTGTCCCCACGTTTTCTTTAACGTGCTTTAATGCAGGACGCCTAACAGTTTCCTTAGATGGATTACCATTTTGGTCTAAGACAATGTTGCCAGCTTGGTCTTTTATAACAATTTCTTCATCCCAACCCTCATTCCATCGCGCTCTTGGGGGAACAAAAAAATATTTACCCGCGTAATTATCAGCATCTGCTAATTCAATCTCGATATCGGCATCAGACATGCCTTGTTTTTTATATTCAGCTTTAAGTTCAACTCGACGTTGATCAAATAAGTCGCTAGCTCGCTTTAAGAACAACATGCCAAAAATATATTCTTTATATTCACTTGCATCCATGCTGCCACGTAAGTCATCACAGGCCGTCATAAGGAGGCTTTCAAGACGTGATAAGGTCAGTTTTAATTTCATTTGATAAGTCTCTGATTATTGTTCTTTTGAGCTTCAATCCAAGCTTCAAGGTCTTCGCGTTTGAAACGCCATGCACCGCCAACTTTAAAGCCAGGCAATTTGCCTTCAGCCGCTAAGCGGTATGCTGTTTTTTCAGTTAATTTTAAATACTCCGCAACTTCTTGGAGTGTCAGAATTTGATCAGACATAAGATAAGCTCTAAATATGATTAATAAAGCTTATGAGAAAATTAGGTAATAAACAAGAATAAAAGGATTGAGACTTGTTAGATGGTGAATTGCTGCTCGTTAACTTTTATCTCTTGATTGAGGGTAGTAGCAAGTTCCTCTTCAGATAAATGCTCAACGGCTAATTTAGGGCGATTATTACGTGACATATTTTTTGCTAGAGCCTCCCGTAGACCTCGCTCACGAGGAGCATGTTGAAAGTTGTCAGGTATATCCTCTTCTAGCTCTTGAGCGTTAACGAAAATATGAGCCTGGTCTTTATGGCGGGAACAAGCAACATATGAATGAGCACGATCCATAAATTGTGTGTAGTAGACGAATACATCGCCATCTATGGTTAGCCCCTGTGAGCTATAAACAGTTTGTGCGTATGCTTGTGTGATGTATATGCGTCCGTTTTTATTTGCATATGAAGATGACATAAATTGAGTTTCACGCCCAGAGTCTAGTTTAACGCGAATCCATATGTCTCCATCATCCATTACTTTAACTTTGGTTACTGTCCCCAGGTCGCCGTTGGTATAGTTTCTGTTATAGTCGTTTTTTGTAAACCTGACACGTTCACCTAATGATATGTGTACATCAATATCTCGCTCACTTACAACACCTTTAACCAATACGTTTTCGTTACCCACCATGCCTTCTGACTGAAGCTGAGATCTCATCTCATTATTTAGCTCCACAACATCCGCCCAGCTTTGTGCAATAACCATTGAACGCTTTGATGGTTGTTTGTGACGGAAGGAAGTCCATTCACTAATTAACTTTTCTTTTGCTTTAGCATCGCTCGTTTCAAAATAAAGTTGTCCACGCTTATGATATTGAGCTAATGCTTGATTAGCATATCCATCACGAAAATCAGCAACAGCCTGTCTATCCCAGCTGTTATTCTGTCGACGAATAGTTTCAACTCTTGTGGTTCCTATAACATCAGGGCTCGATAGATAGCGTAAAACGCCGCCATGTTCGATCGCATCTAATTGCTTATCTTCACCAACAAGAATGATCTTAAAATTCAACTCTTTCGCAAACTTCATTAATTGCTCAAGCTGGAAGGTGCCAACTTGTCCTGCTTCATCGATGATCAGCACACCACCTTCTGAAATAGGTGGCTTATCTGTATCTAACCATGCTATAAGTCGTGCAATGGTGAATGACTTAATATTTGCCTCATCCTCAAGGTTATTAGCAGCCGCTCTAGCCACAGATGCGCCAACAACCTGTTTTCCCATTGATTCGTAAATGTCTTTTACACATCGCATTGAAGCAGATTTCCCCGAACCTGCTGAACCCTGCAGAATCGCAAGGTGTGATTCTGTACAAACATTATGAACTGCAAACTTCTGCTCATCACTCAATTGAATTGATTGATTGTTGATATGATGCTCAATTACATTCAATGAGGTTTCAGCCCAATTACGTCCGCCCAAATACTTAGCGGAATTGATTAGAGATTGTTCTTTCTCTAATACATCGTTGGTGGTAAAAAGCTCGTTATGTTTCCAGTCATTGCCAAGTTCAATGGTTGATTCACTGTCCGTTAGGTTTTTGATTACTGCGCGCAGTGATTGGACAGGTTGGCCATACTCTAGGGTTTTAATACCTCCAGCGAAAAAGGCTTGTTGTTTCGTGAAGACGGAAGATTTTTCAGTAAGAATGTTGGCAATCATTTCTTGGTCGATAACCTCCTTAGATAACAAGCTTTCATTATTTATAGCCTCATCTCGAAGTTTCTGAACATTTAACTGAGATAGGCCAAGAGCAGATAACTCTGCTTGCCATTGTTGAAACAAATCTGCTCGGTTGATTTCACCTTTTGCATCACGTGTACTTAGTGATGCAAGATCTCCCGAAACGGAAGAACGATTTTTAATACCACGTTCTTTAAGTGCATCTACAATTTGTGCAGAACGCTTTGAAAAGTGTTGGCATATCGATTTTGATATGCCAATGACACTGAAGGCATCACCATCTAACTCTGTTTCAAATCCTAAGCTTCGAATGGAATCAGCAAGGCTCACCTTGTAAACCATTCCAGCTGCTTTTTGCCACAACATAATAGTTCGTGAATCTATCGTCCCCCAGCTTCCGTCTATTCTGGGGGCTATGTTTGCAACAATTGCGTGCGAGTGTAGGTGAGGATCAAGAGCACGGCTAGTGCTGTGCTCAAACACAGCTGTTATTAACCCTGCTACGTTTTCTCTTTCTCCACCTGCTTCACCTCTGCGGGTAACTGCTGCATACTCTTCAATAACTGCGATAGCTTCTTTCACTGCTTTTAGCTGAGCAGACTGTATCTTTTGACGCAATTCAGAGTTAGCGGCAGCCCATAAAACTGAAACTGATTTTGGGGCGTTGAATGTAAGGTCCCAACCAGGAGTATGATTAGAACCTGCATTCTGACACAAAGCTGCTTTGCCACAAGGTGAGAAGCCTTTCAACAAGTTGCTTAAATCATCAGATGCAACAGCACCCTTAAGTTTCAGCAATGACGCTCCTGAACCACACCATATTCCGTCTGGCTCACCGCCCTTCAAGTAATAATCCTCAGCGGCTAAATCCAAGTAATATTTACCGTCTCGAATCTTTGCGAATGACATCATTAGGTTATTCTTCTATTTAAACGGTTCTTATTCTTTGCTGGAGGAACACACTCGCGAGACGGCTTTTTGATGACAGCTTCAGCCACCTTCCTATATTCACCTATTGGCCAATTCAGTTTATAGACGGCATTAGAGCCACCGACCAATAGGTACCCATCTATGCCCCGCTTAATAGTTGGTTGAGGCAAGTGAATAAGGTCTTCAGGTGTTACAAGAGCTATAGACTCTTGCTGAAACGAACATGACTTTTCACCTTTCTCATTTGTCGAAACAGCAGGGTATTCAACTCGCCTTTCACCGAATGATGCAGAAGCCTTGGAAGCAGATTCACCATTTGGTCCAAGTTTGAAAGCAACGACATTGCTGAACAGGCCCAAAATTGTGTTGCAGTCATCTTGCCCGTATATTGAATTAAGTTGAGACAATAGCTGCGTACCTGCAATTGTTCTGCAACCTTTGCTGCGTCCTAGAGCAAGCCATCTCTCAAAGCTCTTGGACTTGTTCAAGGTCGCCAATTCATCTAAGACAAGCCACGTTTTTTGTTCTTCGTTGTCTGGACCTGCTAATAAATGGCTACTCAAAACACTCATTAGGGCAGTGATCAAAGCTGAGCTCATTAGTGGAGAAGCTAAGTCACCTTGTACTATTAGAGTCGTTTTGTCGTCCCTGGCTAACCAATCAGAAATTGAAAAATCAGGAGGTGTACTTGAAACGTAGCTTGTCATATTATTCAACCAAGCTAATTTCGTCGCGATCATTGATCGTATTGAAGCTGTAGTCTTACTCTCAGGCTCAATAAGTGTTGCTGCTGGCTTGTGATGTTTATTCAACCAATTCGACAATTCTTTATCACTACCAAAGAGTCTTTGCTCAAGAGCATACCAAGACCAAGGTTTGCGTTCCTTCGTTAACCCAACTATGACACCTACTAAGACAATCCTAGCGGAATCAACCCAAAAAGACTCAGAAGCGGACTCAGCTGGAATAAGCGCTTCTGCAAAAGCTTCAGCAAGTCCAATTGTCGATAAGTCTTTACCAATGTTCCAGTTGATGCTGCTAGAGTCTCTAGGGCTAAGCAACAAGCAATCTTCATTCAAAAATGCTTAAGTATATTCGCCCTTTATATCATACAAAACTGTTCGCTCGCTTTGAGCTAATAACTGCTTAACCAACCACTTTATAAAGTTGGATTTACCAGCACCTTGCATGCCCCAAGCTAAAATATTTCCGGCTTCGCGAATATTCGGTATACGTATCTTAGGATGCAGTGATAGACCCTTTGAACCTTCTTTTTTTACACTTTTTCGAAAATGCTTTGCGGCGGTATTGCTCCTTAAAAGACGAGGGCCTTCAATATGCTTATACTGTGAGTAATCGAAGTCCCTTATGCGGTAATACCATATTATAAGAGTACTAACAATAACTGAAGCTACACATATGGCACCAGTCCCATACGCTAATGCATTGGAGACTTTAGGTAACGTAAGGTTCTCTGCACTAGAAAACCCAATTGATGTAAGCATTGAATCGATAAACCAGTCTATTACCGATACAACTGAAAACCAATGGTTGAAGTAGCTAATAAAAACTACCTCAATCAAAATGAACATTATGAGTGAAAAGTACATAGTCACCATGACATGTTCAAAGCCATGTGATTTCATAGAACGCATCATTTTATCCTCCTTTTTAATTGCTTCTCGATTTCGAGTTGTACAGCTTCCTTTTCATCTGGATCTAGACCCGCTACGGTGGAAGTGATCACAAACGAGTGCTTTGTTAAGTGGTTCAGAAGGCTTGTTAGCAGATCTTTAATTTCTATTTGCTTTTCAGCTAGCTGAATACGTTGTCGAGCAATATCGGCAACAGTAGTGCCTTTATTTTCGGCATCAAGCACAAGACGCTCATGATCTCGTGCTGGCAAACGAATGCTAATTTGTTGGGTTGGGGTGCGCATTTTCATAGTGTATTCTCCTTAATACCGATGAAACCGTCATATTTATAATGAGTTGGCGGTTGTTCTAATACTGAATTGGTGTCGCTACACAATCCAACTGTAGGGTTTGAAAATTCTGAACCGAAGTCGAATTCAGGTTGCTCAACAAAGGCACCGCAGGTGCATGGGGTGTAAGAAAGTTCTGAAGATGAATTGTCAACAGCATGGGTTGCATTTAAATGAGAATGATTGAATTTTATATTGCTCATGATTGACCTCGCTGATGACTTATTAACCACTCATTTAGGACATCATTCGGCCAGCCAATAAAGCGATGACCAAAAGTGATTGGCTCTGGCAGTATGCGAGAGCGACGCCAATTCGAAATAGTGACGACACTGACTCCGAGTGCTGCTGCTAATTCAGCTGGACGTACGATAGGTTGTTTAAAATACATATGAACTCCGTCTCAGTTTTAAGATTTAGTATGAATACATGTGACTCATACATAAGATACTATCCCACTATCTCTGATCATCAGATGAAAATCACACAACCCTATTAATTACCTTGAATTAGGTATATTCTTATTGTTAATTAACTAATTATTTAAAGAGTAAAGTTTGATAAGTAAGTTTTGTGTTTTCTGTTGGCGAGCGGTGAGTGGCTATTCAAAGCAGCCTAAACGGAGTAATTTCTTTTGTGCGAAGCATAAGGCCAATGCTGAAACAAGAATAACTCACCAAAAACATAAGAGACGACTTATTAAAGCTCTTGAAAAAAAGAATATCCATGTCGCTGATGACCAAAAAAAAGAGGACTATTACTCCTGTCTGTCATTGCAGGTCCTTAAATTAAAAGGGTTACCTGATGATGAATTAATCAGAAAAGCATGTGACCAGAAAGGCTTTTGTAATCTAATTGAAATAATTTTTGGTATATCAAAGAAGTCTTACAAACAGACGTATAACAAGATAAAAGTATTACGTGTTCTTAAGTTATCAAACAAAAAGCACTTTACAAAAGCGATAATGATGATATTGGATAAGGAAGCCAATCACGATCTTGTATCAAATATTCCTTTTGAATTAGATAATAAAAAAGCTTGGTTAACAGGGCTTTTTGAAATGCTGGCAAGGCACGAAGTATATATGACCGTAATTGAAGAAAAAGTTAAGTCTGGCCCGGAAAAGGGGGAAGGTGAAAACAAGGAACTCCGAGATAAATTAGCCATACGAATAAATGAAATGAAGCAAGAAAAACTAAAGCACATCAATAAACGATTGGCGAGTGAGTTCAGCTTATCTGAGGCGCGTATTAGTGTCTTACATCGACAGCTAATTGAGAACCACAAGGTATGACATAAAGCAATACATAAAATTTAAAATACATAAGGTTAAATTTTATGTATTTGATTTTAATAACTAATTTTATAAATTAATTATTAAGATCCAGAATATAGAATAACAAAATTAAAAAAGGCCGTAATTTAAACTCATTACGGCCTTTTTTAATCTGTTGTTATTTATGCGCACTACAGCGAGTTTAAAGATGCTTTTAGAGTCTCAAACTTAATTGGTTTGGTCAGTACTTTATTTATGCCGACTTTAAAGCACGATGCTTTATCGTCGGTTGCGGCATTGGCGGTGAGTGCGTAAATAGGAATATCGCTTAATAATTCATTACGTATGTATTGTGTAGCAGTTAACCCATCCATCGTTGGCATCATAATATCCATTAAAATTAAATCAAACTTTTTGAGCTTCATAAATTCAATCGCTTCGGCGCCATCATTAGCTATTGTCACTTTATGATTTAATTTTTGTAAGAACGCTTTAATTAATACCTGATTGGTTTTGTTGTCTTCAGCAACGAGGATCGATAAAACAGGATGCTCTGCAGATAGTTCAGGCTTCATTTCACTAATAGGTGCTTCTGCAAATGGAATTAAAATAGTAAAAGTACTGCCAAGCCCAAGTTGCGTATCAACAGTAATTGAGCCCCCCATTAACTCAATTAGGTTTTTTGAAATACTTAACCCAAGACCAACTCCTTCATTCTTTCTGTTAATGCCATCGTTAACTTGCCTGAAAGGCTGAAATATAAAAACCAAATCTTTTTTTGCGATACCAACACCAGAGTCTTGGACAGTAAAGTTAAGCTTTCCATCAACAATACTTACGCATAGTAAAATACGTCCAGAGCGCGTAAATTTGAATGCATTTCCAATAATATTAAAGAGTATTTGCCCTAATCTAAACTCATCTCCCATTATTAAGGTAGGTATGTCGTCACTTATTGATACTGAGAAGATAATATCGTCACTGTCTTCTATTATGTGTAACTGCCCTACTATATTTTCTATTAATAATTTTACATTAAGAGGTTTGTTAACCAATAAAATTGTTCCTGATTCGATTTTTGAAAAATCAAGCACATCAGTGATTAGGCCATATAGAATATCAGCGCTTGAATTAGCATAGTCCAGCCACTGTCGTTGTTCTTTAGTGAGCTCAGTATCCAGTAATAACTCTATCATCCCCATAATCGCATTCATTGGAGTACGGATCTCGTGTGACATGATCGTTAAAAACTTTGACTTGGTTTGACTGGCCTCTTCAGCTTTTAATTTTTCACTTTCAAGTGCGGCCTCTCGCTCTTTTGAAAAAGTAATATCTTTGGCAATCCCTAAATAACCAATAAAATTTCCCTGATCGTCAAACTGCGATTTGCCATTAAGAGATACCCAAAGGGGCTTAACTGCATAAACTTCAAATTCAAAACCACTAAAATCGTCATACTCTGCAAGTAAAGCTGAGAATTGCTGCCATTTCAGTGTGTTTTTTCGCTCATTAATAGTGAGTAAATTATCAATTTTTTTATTAATAAAAAGTTGAGCGTAAGTGTTATTTTCGCTTTCAATATTATTAACGCTAATAAACGTCATATTAAGATCTGTGCGCCAAAACCACTCACTAGCAAGCTCTTTAAATAAACTAGAGAGTTGAGAAAATTTATCAAGCAGTAAAATAGATTGGTGAGTTTGAGCGTGTAACTTCATTAAGTTCAAAAAAGCATAGAACGCCTGTTGAAAAAACAGCTTTATAAGATCTGAACCTACAACGTCACTGACCCCATTTATGTCTACATTAGTAAAAATAAATATGCCTTGCTCATTGGAGGTGCTAACACTTATCAATAAAGACGCTTTAAGTGCAGTTTTGGCATTGCCCTCTAAAAAATTAAATTCGAGATCTTCTGACGGATTGTTACAAAATGCATAGCTATTTTTTAATACCTGTAAAAACAATCTGCAATGCGGCCATTTCTGATCATAAAAATCAATATTGCTAGTGCCTATAGTTTGATAATGCTTATCAATTTTTTGTAGGATTATACAATCTTGATAATGAAGCAACGGCTGCAAAAAAGCGGAGATAGTCGCTAAAATATCAATTTCATCATTACATTGAGATAATGACTCTAACTGACTTTGTAATTCACTAACAGTAATTAAATCACTATTTTGCATACCGGTTTCCCCACTTAAAATGCATCGCGTTTTGCAAAAAAAACTTAAGCCGATGACATGACTATTTAATATAGAACAAAATTCAATATAAATCATTGAGTTATTTTTTTTGCTAGAGTGGAATGATTTCTGCTTAATTAATGTAAATAACAAACACCAAGGCAAAACGATGAAAATAGTTTGCATAGGCGGTGGGCACGGATTGGCACAAGTTTTAAGCGCAATAAAACCTTTGTGTAATAACTTAACAGCAATCGTTGCAACCACCGATAATGGCGGCAGGACGGGTAGGATTAGAGAAGCACAAAATTGCATCGCCCTTGGTGATATTCGCCGTTGCTGTGTTCAACTAGCGGGTGAAGGTTCAATTGCTCATTCTGTGTATGAACACAGATTTACGAGCGGCGATATTGAAGGTCACAGCTTAGGTAATTTAACTCTTTTAGGTTTGACTCAAGTTATGGCCTCTCCTACTCAGGCTATTGCATGCTTTAATAAACTACTTGGTAATTGTGAAACCGTTTTACCCATGTCTGATATACCAACAGACTTAGTCGCTGAGCTTGATAACGGTGAAAAAGTGTTTGGTGAGTGTGCGATAGATGCCTTAAATTTACTACCTGAGAAAGTATATTTATCTAAAAAAGTACCTGCATCACCAGGCGCTGTTGAAGCTATTTTAAATGCTGACTTAGTGATTATTGGCCCTGGCAGTATCATAACCAGTATTATGCCCGCTTTTTTAATCGACGATATTGCACTCGCTATTCAAAAAACCTCTGCGTGTCGTGTATTTATTGAAAATACAGCGCAAGAGAACAGTGTAATGCAATACACTCATAGTGCAGGTATTGATTGGTTACAAAAAAAGCTCGGCGCTAAAATATACGATTTAAGTATTTCTCCTCCAGCGATTATGGAAATTTTGCAACACGGGAATAAATGCAATAAAACGGGTAAACATTTACATAATATCGATGAGTTAAATAATGTATTTTCAGAATTATTAAAAAGCTCTTTTAATGCAGAAAAACACGCTTAAGCGTTATTAACTAATTGATTAATTTGTTGAAAAGTTTTTTTACTTTGCGAGTCAGCTAATTTTAACAAAGTCCTAACCTCTGGGTTTAAGCCATTGGTCTTAACTTTTTGCTCAATCAGCTGACATGTTTGTGCTAGATGTATTGCACCAAAGCTATAGCTACTGCTTTTTAAGCTATGTGCATGAAGCTCTATATCATTAGTGTTGGTTGAGTTAAGCATTTGTTCTACTAATTTTTTAGACTCGTCAACAAACACTTTGAGTAACTCAATAGCCATGCTGTCGCCAACATCATATTTTAGCTGTTCTATTACAGATATATCTATCATATTTTTCTTTTGAGGTTCGTTATGAATTGCCAGATTATTTTGTTTGTTGACTCTTCCATGATCGGTGGTATTGAAACCCACATCGTGGAACTACACAAACTACTCAGTAAAAATAACGTTTCTTGCTCTGTTTTATTTTATAAAAATCATGGCAATAATGATTTTTATACGTTACTTGATAAGCAAAGCATACGCTATGATTTTCTGCAAGGCACACCTTCGAGTTTAATTAAGCAATTGCGCCGCTACGATGACAATACAGTTATTCATACCCATGGTTATAAAGCGGGTATTTTAGGCCGTTTAGCCTGTAAACTTACTCATAAACATTGTATAAGCACTTACCACGCAGGTGATGCTGGGACAGGTAAAATGTGGCTATATAACAAACTAGACCTGTGGCTTTCATGTTTATCAACCAACTTTGCAGTCTCAGAGCAAATCAGCAAAACAATTAAGAATGCCACATTACTAGAAAACTTTATTGATATCAAAGAACCACCTACGGTTAACTTTTCCTCATCCCCTCTTAGAATTGGATTTGTTGGCCGGTTATCGTATGAAAAAGCTCCTGATATTTTTTATACCTTAGCCGAAAGTATGCAAAACAGTAACAATGTGATGTTTCACCTTTTTGGCGACGGTCCGATGCGCAATACCATCCCGCAACTGGAAAACTTACACTATCATGGTTTAACCAATCGCGACGATATTTGGCATCAAATCGATGTGTTGCTTATCTGCTCAAGAGAGGAAGGTTTACCCATGACATTACTTGAGAGCATGGCGCACCATAAAATCGTAATTAGCAGTCCTGTTGGCGCCATCCCAAGTATCATAAAAAATAATACGAATGGCTTATTAATGAAAACAGGTGATGCACAAGAGTGTCAAAATTGTATTAACGCACTTTTAATACAGTCTCCTGATCAAAAAAGCGCTATGGCACAAGCCGCTTACGTCATGCTTAAAGAAAGGTTTTCTGGTAAAAACCAATTTTTGTTATTACAAAATGCGTACAGCGCAAAATCACGCTTACGCTTATAAGTTTTCTTCCCAGCTTTTAATTTTTCTATAAAGGGTAGAAGGGCTAACTTCAAGTAATGCTGCTGCTTTGGGAATATTTGTTGAACATATTTTTATAACACGTTCTATATAGTCTTTTTCTGCTAACCAAAGTGCTTTTATATCACTTTCAATTTGCGGTAACTCTTCAAATTCTTGTATTTTAGTATGAGTAAAGCTTTCGTTTGGCTTGTAATTTGGTATTTCTTTCTGAGAGCTTTGTGGCAAGCTGGGCAACATATTTACATCAATCCACTCTTGGGCATTGAGCACTAAAATATTGCGGATCACATTTTCTAACTGTCTCACGTTACCAGGCCAATCATATTGAGCCAGTAAGCGCTTTACATCCTCTGTAATGCCTTTGTACGGATGTTGCTCTTCGCGAGCTATTTTGATAAACAAAGCTTCTGCTATCTCAATAATGTCTGTACTGCGTTCCCTTAATGGTGGCAACTCAATAGGGATCACATGCAATCTATAATATAAGTCTTCTCGAAACCGTCCGGCTTCGACCTCAACAAGTGGATCTCTGTTGGTTGCACACACAAATCGTACATCAACTTTAACAACTTTTTCACTGCCTACTTGCTGATAAGTGCCGGTTTGAATAAAACGCAACAGCTTACTTTGTAAGTTGACGTCCATTTCGCATAGCTCATCTAAAAATAAGGTACCGCCATCAGCTTGACCCGCAGCCCCGAGACGATTCGCAATAGCTCCTGTAAATGCGCCCTTTAAGTGACCAAAAATTTCACTTTCAATTAAATCTTTAGGGATCGCAGCACAATTTAACGCAACAAAAGGCTTATCAGCGCGATTCGATGCTTGATGTACCGCTCGTGCACAGAGCTCTTTTCCTGTGCCACTTTCACCGGTAATGAACACCGTAGCTTTACTTACCGATGCCGAGCTAATTATTTGATAGACAGATTGCATCTGCTTTGAACTACCAATCAAATCAAAATATCGACCATTTTCGTAGGTATTTTTATATTTCGTGACGGTTTGTTTTAGGTCTTTTATTTTTAGCGCATTGTTTATTGTAATACGAAAGCGCTCTGCCTCAACGGGCTTTTCTAAAAAGTCACTGGCACCGAGCTTGATCGCTTGAATGGCCATTTCTTTTGTCGCATGACCAGTTAAAACAACAACCTGAGGAGAATTATCAGGAGCTAACTTGGCTAAAATATCTAAACCATTCATGTCTGGTAACATGACATCTAATACGATTAGATCAGGCTTTATTTTATCAATAATCGCTAAAGCACTTGCACCATCATTTGCCACCAGAGTATTAACACCTGTAGGAACTAGATAAGATTGATACAACATAGCGAGCGACTGGGTGTCTTCTACAATGAGTATTGTTGGTGGCATAATCCCTTTCCTTTTAGCAGCCCGCTAAGAATTATTTAGATAAAAAATATTAACTTATGAATGTTAAGTTAACTATAGTTACCTCATTAAATCAAATTCAATTAATTATTATTAGTGATGCATCATCAATTTCTTTGGAGAGTGTCACTTGCGAGTTTTTCCATAATGAGTGGGCAAAGTCCTCAGCAGAGTTGCTCTGTGTTGGGATTATTGTTTTTAACTCAGCCATTTCATCTTTGTCAGTAAAGCGATTATCGGTCCAACCATCCGTATAAAGTAAAATATGTTCAATATTTTCTAATTCAGCTTCATAAAGGGTGTATTGATGATCATTAGAAAGGCCTAACAATGGACCGGTTCCCTTTAATTGAGATATTTTTCCATCTTTATCAATAATAACTGGCGGTGGATGTCCGGCATTAAGCCAATACAATTTATTATTTTCTAAAAAACAAATTACCAGTGTAACTAAACTCGATTTGCATAGTTGCTGCTTATAAAGCGCATTATTAAGCGCCACCAGCATGTCTTGATATGCCAATCCAGTTGCTAAAAAGCCACTGATAAAGCCTTTAATCGCAAAGCTTTCTTTAAGTGCTTGCAAGCCGTGCCCCATCATATCACCGAGGATAAAAGCAGTCCCTTCATCATTAATCGGCATAAAAAAGTCACCACCGTTACCGACCGCAATTGAACCAAAAATATGCGCTGTTTTATTATTAGCTAATAACACTTTTGATGGTGTTAAGCCAAATGTGCTCTGATACGATAAGTAAGCGAACCGGTGCGTTACCCTTTCAATACTTTGCAAAAGCTTATTTTTTTTCACTGGTTTAATTAAGTAATCATCGACTCCTAAGCGATTAATTTTACTGATCACTTCTTCGCTGTCATCACCGGTTAACATCACTACCGATAATTGTGATTTGAGATTAGATTTATTTAGTTTTTCTAATAATGGCTCACAAGTGCCTTTTTTTAGTTGGTGATCAAGTAATAAAATACTGGCATCAGAGGTTAAAATAGCCTGCCAACCCGCCTCAATATTTTCGCAGGTGATCACTTGAAACTTGTCTTGAAGATAGGCGCTCATTAATGCAAGCTGGACAACATCATCATCAACATAAATAATACTTGGCCTTTTATCTATGTTAATCAAAGGAAAGGAAAAATAATTTTTAGAGGCTATTGTTTCATACGTTGCATCTGCAAAGTAATGACGAATTAACTCAACCCCCATTCCACCTTCAACTAATTCATGCGATTCGATTGTCCAAGATGAGTCATTTTTTTTGAATAAATTATAAGGCTTCAATTCATCTACAAACGTTAAATGATATGTGTCAGTATTCGTTTGGCTGATGCGCAACATAATAACGTGCTCATCCCCCTGATTATGCCTAATCAAATTAGTGAGGTACTCCGTTGCAACTAAACCGGCAGCATCCGCTTCATCCCGTTTTACTGATAATGCACCCAACACATGTTTTAACACTTGGCGTATCTCGGTTAACGTTGGCCATAACAATTCAAAGCGTCGTTCAAATAATATATCCATAAAGACCTCAATAATGCTTAAACAGCCACTTTTGCCTGTTGATTTTGTTTGTTAAAAACGTACATACTCTTGGCCATTGAGGTCTATATCTTTGTAAAAGTAATAGCATTCGTTCACCCAAAGGTGCAAAACTATATTGGCTCACTAATAATTTAATATTGCTATGGCCAGCTTGTTTAAGCTCTGCAACGCCGTTACACAAAGACTCTTCATCATTAACACCTAAACCAACTGTTACTAAAGTCAGTTCGCTACATAAACTTAAAGAGTGTAGCGGAATATTATTGCGATTGAGCTTTAACGCAGGAGACATATCAAGTAACACATAATCATATTCTTGTTTTAAACGGATCACAGCCTCATTGAGTACATGTTTATTTTTAGCCGAATCAATGGACTCTAAATTATGTATGCTCAAAATATCTATCCCCTGATAAGGTAATACACTTAACTGGCAAGAAATATCATCAAATCGCCATAGCTTAGTTAAGCTAGATAACTGCTTATCTAAGCGAAACGAACTAATGGGGTTAAGATCAATCACCAATACTGACTTATGTTGACTAACTAATCGCTGGGCAACACTGCTACACGCCGTTGATGAACCTTCGCCACCATACAGCGAAATAAATGTAACGCATCGTGCATCACTATCAACGAGGGTATTACAAATCGTTTCTAGCTCATGATACTGCTCTGGAATTAACTTCATAAACTCACCACTAAAGCAATTATTGTTATAAAATCTAAGAAATTATCTTTAAATTGACTTAATAGATCTTGCCCCTTATCTGGTACATATAAAGTATCGCCAGCCCTTAATACCGGAATATTTGCCGAGTTTGGTGATTTTATAAATGCTTCAAGATTGAATACTCGAGACTGCTCTTTACAACAAGAATGATTAACCACAACAATTTTATCAATGAGTGCGGAACTTGATGGCCCACCCGCTTCAGCTAATACATCTAAAATAGACATAGTGTCATCAAAGTTATAGCGACCCGGCTTTTGCACTGCCCCCATAATACGAACCACTCTCTCTTTAGGTGTACGTAACCAGTCTTTATCTTTTTCAGGAATAAAAATAGTGTCTCCGGGCAACACATGTGGAAAGAGAGTTTCATCTCCGGTTTCAAAATACAGAGCTAAATCAAGCTTGCTAACCTTGGCACTATTACCATTACGGTGCGTTACTCTTATGTTGCGAATATCAGCATTGCCATTAGGGCCATCTGCAGCGGCTAAAATATCAATAAAATGCATATTATCATTAAACGCGTAGCGCCCAGGAGAGCCCACTTGACCCATAATATAAATAGACTTACTCGACGCTTGGCGTATCCATTGTGATTTATTATCGCCAGGGTCAACTGGCAACTCCTCTACAATCACTGTATCGCCTGCGATCAAATTTGGTAGCGCTGTTTTTCCATCAGTAATAGTGTACTTTTCGAGGTCGAAACGCTGAGTGACATCACCATTACGTAATATTTTAATATCATTAATATTGGCCCCTTTGGTTGGCCCGCCCGCATGAGCTAATAAATCGGTAAAATCCATTTCATCACTCCATTCATAACGTCCGGGAGATTGAATGGCACCAATAATTTTAATCGCACGTTTAGTCGGAATTTTTAACCAGCTTTTTTCGTTTACATCTGTTTTTTCGGGCACGAAAATAACATCACCAGGATTTAAATCAGGTACTTTTGTCGTAATGCTACCTTCACTGTAACCTTGTAAATCAAATAAAATACTTTCACCTTGCGGGGTTAATATTTTTATCTGTCGCGTTTCTGCAAAGCGTGTTGGCCCCCCTGCATTAGCTAAAATATCTAGAAAATTGGTACTATCTGCAGCCTCGTAAGCTCCAGGCTTTTGCACTTCCCCCATGATATAAACAGTCCGAGAAGTGGTGTTTACATCATCGACCATTATTGGCACATATATGGTTGAACCAGCTTTGAGAAGCGGCATATTCTTATCAGTGGGTTTATCTAAATATGCTTTTAAATCAAATATCACTGGGGACTTATCGACAATGACTCTAATTTTAGTCACATCAGCATAGCGTGTTACTCCCTCGGCACGCATTAATGCATCTAAGATGGTCATATTTTCTTTAAACGAAAAGCTACCAGGATTATGTACTTCGCCCAAAATTGTAATAGCGCTATTGTCACTGGCATCTCCCGTTGCGCTAAGTGTTTGTGCATCAAAGTCTATTTGTACATTACCAAGTAAAGGAGATACCGGTACAAACACCGTATCTTCACTTTTAAGGGTTGGAAGTAAGCTAATATTACCTGTATCTAAATAGGCTTTGTAATTAAACTCAATCACCTCATCGCCTCGTCTTATTTGCAAACGATCGAGCTGAGCGCCAGGCTTTAAACCATTCGCTTTAGCTATTACCATTTGAATATTACCATCATCAGGAATACTGACTTGGGAAGGCGTAATGACATAACCCATCACATTAATAAATATATCTCGGCTGCGGATCTCCACATAAAAGTCATCTATCGCAACAAACAACTCAGCCAAAACCGGTTTTAACTCAAGTTCGATTTGCGCCACTGTTTTATTGGCAACATTAAATTGCCCTACTTCAGGTATGTTGATCTGGCCTTTTTTATCTACTTCAAACGTGCCATCAAATTCAACCTCGCCAGGCACATATAAAAAGAGTTTATTACCCGCTTGCACAATTGAGTTATCCGCTTCATTTGCCGCAAAGCTGTTGGTCGCTAAAAAAAACAAAACAAATATTGTGAAAAAATATTTCATTATTTTACTCCTTTTTGCTTTGTATTATTTTAGTCCAGTTCATCAGCGCTTTAGCTTTATTGCTTTCTAAGCCTTGCGTGTTTGCGTCTAGAATTATTGCTTCAACTCTGCGGTCTGAATGACGTGTACTCTCAGTTTCTGCGGCATCACTGTAAGACTGCAAACTTCCTTGCGTTAGGGTTGTAATATTTTGCTGTGGCACGCCATAAACGCCAAGCCAATGCTTCACCGTATCGGCACGCTTAAGTGCCAACTCATAATTACTCCCTGAATCTCCAACCGCGTCAGTGTGACCCACAAGTAAAATATTAATACTGCCTAGTTGCTTCGCTAAATCTGCAGCTTGAGCAACTCGTACGGCATATTTAGGGGTTATTTCAAACGCATTAAATGCAAATTGATTATCGCTATTCAATAGCTGTGCAATTTGTTTTTTGATACTAAATGACGCAGGTTGCTCATTAGTCGTAGAGGCACAATCCGTAACTTTTCTAACCGTATCAAAGTGATTCGTTAACTGATTAAGCCCATGATAATGAATCAGTAAATCATGCTCAGCATCTTCCCACATTTGTCCAGCGATTAATCTACGAATACGATTTTCATAAATTTGTGCTTTTAATAGTTGCGCAGGCATACAAGCTTTAATATCTTGCGATTTTAATAACTCAAGTTTAAGTACAAGGTGTTCAAATTCACTCTTAACAACGTCCTCGGGCTGAGTGAAGTTTTCATCGTACTGCTCATCGGCTAATGGATAGTTTTGATACTTTTCAGCTAAGCCACCTTGGCCGTCATCAGGCCAAGAAGCACAGCCGCCTAAAAACATTATAATAACAATTACTATGCGTGCCTTCATTGTACTCTCCCTGATACCTTTTATATTGAGTCAATAAATGGAATGGTTTTATCGACTCTTAATAAGTTCATTAGCTTAAACGGCTGCCCCGTTACATTAAGTAAAGATAGCTTATTACTTTGTTTTTCAATTCTTTTGTATAGAAAAACAATAGCACCTATTCCTGAAGAGTCGATAAATTCGGTCTTAGTAAAATCGAGAATCACGAAGTGTGTGCCTTGCTCGACTAGCTGTTCAAACTGATCTTTTAACTCATCGACAGCAAAGCCGGAGAAATCATTAGGAAGTACGACAACTGTTTGTTCTACTTTATTGGCTAAATTTTTCATCTGAATCACCTATTAAAATATAAATACAAATAGACTATTACAAGAAGAATGCCAGAATTAACAAACTGATATTTAAGGGTTTTAAATTATTTGATACTATTTTTTAGAGGAGGGATGCATAATGCAATTGCTTTTTGAGTGCACAATTGCATTATGCGAAACAACGTTACTGACCTTTACCAGTGAATATAACAGCCAACGTTTTAAAGAAAATAGTAAACTCCATATAACACCAACTGCGTGCAGATGAAGTACTTAGCATATAGGCGTAATCCCAGCCTATTTTGTTGCGCGCATCGTCAATGCTCTCATCGTAACCATTCATTACCTGCGCGAGTCCCGATATACCGGGCTTGATCCCATAAGTACGCTGACAAAAGTACGGGATGTCTTTCTCAAGCTTTGAATAAAACACTGGTCGCTCAGGCCGTGGGCCAATAAGAGACATTTCACCGATCAATACATTCCAAAGTTGTGGTAATTCGTCCAAGCGTGTTTTGCGAATAAATCGTCCAACTGCAGTTATACGAGGATCATCTTTACTTGCCCACACCGCGCCATTTTTTGCTTCTGCATCAACAACCATAGAGCGAAATTTTAAAACATTGAATAAAGCGACAAAATCATCATCACTTTGTCCCACTCTCAGCTGTTTAAATAACACAGGGCCCTTTGAAGTCAGTTTAATCACTAATGCAACAGCTAACATAACTGGTGAAAGTAATATTAATCCAACCGCAGAGCCAACTACATCAATAGTGCGCTTAATGGTTTTGATGAATATTTTGTTTGATTCTTGGGTTTGATGAACGCGCTGCCAATGCTGGTTATAATCACCACGCTCAAACTTAACAATCCCCCACAGAGCCATAAAATAAGCGCTGATAATATAATTTACACTATCCACAATTGGTAACTTAGCCCTGATATTAAAAGCTTTTTTTGCTACTCCTAAGCCATGAGTACAGACTATCGCAACACATACCACTTTAGGTATTAACAAGCTTGAAGATAGTGCAAGTGAAAAAAGTAACGCGTAAATCAGCAGCAGAATAATTGGCATGACCCCACGCAATACTTTATGTGAAAAATAGTTAAAACTTACCCAGCCTAATTTCGGATTTAATAATTCAAACAACATTTTTATTTGCTGCCAGTTACCCGCACCTAATCTTACTCTTCTGGCATAATCATGACTTTGTTCATCACATTCACGCTCAACGATATTTATTTCACTGTTTACAACGGCTTTCCCACCTTGGTTTAACGCTTTCATAGAGATAATAAAATCGTCATTTATGGTGTTTTCATCTAATAAAGCCGCATGAGCTGAGCGTATAGCAAACATAGCACCTGGCACGCCAATAACAGCCCCTAAAGACGACTCCATACTCTTTACTTTGTTTTGATATTGCCAGTACTGTTGCTGCTCAGCAGTGGCTAAATCATCTAAAATATATACGCCGGTGATAACATTAATATTAGGATCTTTAAAATCGGCATCAATTTTATTGAGCACATCAATACTCAGTAGCGCACTAACATCGGTAAAGAGTAAAACATCATAATTTGGCTTACTCAGCTTTATCAGTTCATTGATGCCAAATGATTTGCCTTTATTCACTTTACTAAAATGCAAATGACAAACTACATTTTGCTTTGCAAGATGCGACTGCGCTAGCATCGCTTCGTCATAAGTTTTATCGGTGCAGCCATCAAGATAAACATGAATGGTGTATAGCTCAGTGCTATATAACATTGAGCCTAAGTTATAAAGCTTCTCTGCTATGTGTTCTTGTTCGTTATAAGCACACATTAAAATACCAAAGTGAGTACTGGGTTGAGTATTTTCAGTCATCTCAATCGGTTTACTGTTACTAAATAGCTTTAATAACAGTAAGTAACCAACATGATGATATAAAGCCAGTGTAATTAAAACAGCCAATGTGATCAGTAGAAAAGTCATTGCATTCCCCTTATGAAGCTAAGCCATTATAGAAGTGGTCATACGCTTCACTCATTTTGTTTGCATCTGCAATTGAGAGAATATGCTCTCGAATACACAGCCCATATTTCATGCCTAATGCTTTCAATAGCGCAATTTTTAGGCCAAAAGAGTCATTTGGCTTGACTAATATGCCTTGCTCTTCTGTAACGACCTCGCTGATACCGCCAACATCAGTCGCCACAATTACTTTGCCACACGCCATTGACTCTAAAATTGATAAGGGCAGTCCTTCTCTTTGTGAATAAAGACACATAACGTTAATAGCTGAGTAAAATAGCTGCATATGCTGTACATTTCCTAAAAAATGCACTCGTTCTACCACCCCAAGCGATACTGCCGCACTGAGTAACGAAAAGCGTAAGCTACCATTACCAGCAAACACTAATTCGATGTCTTTAGGCAGCAAAGGCAGTAGTTTAATGAGATCCAAATGCCCTTTCCCCGGCTCTAATCGTGCAGAGCAACCAATTAACTTTTTATCAGCAGGAAGATCAAGTTTGAGCCTTGCGGTTGCTTCATTGATGTGATTAAACTGCTGTAAGTCGATACCGTTCAGAATGGTTTTATCTGCCGTGATCGCTGTTTCATTATAAAATTCATTCGCGACCACTTGTGCATCTGCAACCCAGTGAATTTTAGTTAACTTATTAAGTGTTTTGGTAATTAAACGCTGTTTAAAGCTCTTTAAATACCAAGCATCATGAATAGTTGAGACATGCTTTACCTGAGTATTTGTAAGACAAGCTAGACTCGCGTACAACATGGGACCAATGTGATGACTATGAATCACTTTAATCTCGTGTGTTTTAATTATTTCAGTGAGCTTTTTGATAATACTTAGATCAAACCTAGGCGCTTTATCTAAGCTAATCAGTTTTTGTTCAAATAAAGCTAAAGCAGGCCACTCACTAACTGCTTCTTGCTCATTGCCCTCTAGCGAAACAATAATACTGGTGCTTGCGAATTGGCTTTTTTGCATTAAGGTCACAGCCATTTTTTCAAGGCCACCTATTTTAAAGTGCTGAACTAAATGTAGGACGTTCATGCTAACTCCCCTTATTAATAAAGTGCATTGATGGGCTAGCAGGAACATGTAATGAACCTTTGCCAACAATAGGTAAAATAGTAACTACTTCCAAAGCAGATAGTTTTTCAATGGTTTGAATATCTTTTAAGTGACTATCAAATAATGTCGCTACAAATACACAGGTGGTGCTTGTAAATATGCCTAAAACAATCCCCAAAATAATCGCCACTACTAAAGAGGTATTGATTGGCTGGGTTGGGCTGTAAGCTCGTTCTATGGTTTTTACTTTGTCAGGCCCTTCATATTTAACTAATTTACCCGTTACTTTTGCCATTTCGTAACGTCCCAGCATATCTTTATAAAGTGATTGCTTAACGTCGTAATCCCGCTCTAGCTTTCTTAATTGTTTCTCTATATCGCTTGTAACTAATAACCTTTCACTCACCGTATTAACTTGCTGCTCCAACATGGCAAACTCTTGTTGATGTTGGAGCACAGTGTTTTTTGCTTCTTCTAATGCAAGTATCTGTGAAACAAGCACATTACTTTCATTGTCTTTGCCATCAGGAAGTGTATTGGCCATTTGCCAAAGTTGATCTATGTTTGTTGCATCTAGATTTTTGCCACTTTCTATTAAAGCCTGTTGGCGAGCTCGAATACTCAGCAGTTCACGTTTTTTCGACACGACTTTACTGTGCTTTTCGGTATAACGGGTTTTTAAAAAGCTCAACTGTGATTCGGCATTAATGATTTTTTCTTCTATGCGTCCTAAAATTGGGTTTGCTTGGCCCATTTTTGTTGTTAGCGCTTCAAGCTTGGCTTTTGCACCTGATAAGACGATAGACTTTTGTTGTTGATCACTCAGTAACTTATCGAACGTTTGTCTATTGCTATGTAAAACAGCAGGTAAAGTGTTGCTATTTTTAGCTTTAAAATTAGCTAGCGACTCTTCAGAAACCTCGAGTTCTTCTCGTAAACTGACTAACTGTTGATAAAAAAATTGCTCAGACGTATCAAGCGAGGCCTTGGTTGGTGCTAATAAACTCTCTATAAATTTCTCAACCACTTTTTCTAAAACTGCTTTCATTTGAGTTTGGTCATGCCAAGTAAAGTTAACTCGCACCAATTCATCACCAACCAGTGATAAAGAAAGCGCTTGTGAGAGTTCTTGATGAATTTTTTCAATAGCAGCAGGGCTTGCATCTTTAGCAACTAAGTTTGTTTCTTTAGCAACAGCTATCAACACTTTTCGACTTATTACAAGCGTGCGTAATGCAGCCATACGATTTGATAAATCAAACGAAAAAGACAAGTCATCTAAATATGGGTTTAGTAATGCAGATTCTTCTATTAAGATTGTTGCATGGTTTGTGTACCGCTTTTGCGCAGTTGCAGCGAGTAAAATAACCACAACAGGTACGATGAACAGAGGCAAAACAAATAGTTTCGCCCTTGTATAAACTGCATACAAAGCTAAATAAAGTAACCTTTTTATTTGCTCTCTAACTAACATAATCTCTACCTATTAATTTGCATATTGCAATGCGAAATTTAACGGCTATTTGCATAATAAAAATTTACACTGTAAATAGCCTAGTTTAATAAGGTAGTTGCACAGGGCGCGCCAAGATTACATTTTAATGCTCAATGTGGAGGATTTAGTCGCAGCAGGTCTTCGTTAACAATAAGCGCCTTTGCCTGCCAGCTGTGCGCTTTTGCTAGATTCTTTTGTACGCTGTTTAATAATGTTAATTGTGGCTGAGTTAACGAAAGCGCCTCATCGACCTTGTTAATAAAATCATGACTAGAGTGAGCAATAAAAATATGCGGCGTATAATTACTAACTGCAGGAAAATCAGTTGCGACAATCGGTTTACCTGTCGCTAAATATTCTTTAAGTTTTAGCGGATCGCACGCTCTGATTTGCTCATTATTCACAAAAGGTAAAATCGACACATCCCAATGAGCAGAAAACGATACTAAACGGTCGTGGCTAACTGCGCCAATATGCGTAACATTTTTAAACTGCAATAGCTGTGTAACAGGAGTCACAATATCTCCGATAAGCACGAGTTGATAATGCGGCCTTGCAGCCACCAAGGCGGTTAATAACGCAATATCTAACCAAGCATTAATACTGCCGTAAAAGCCAATAATAGGTTCTTTTATAGTTTGTATTTCATCGGCTTTTTCAACGTCGCTTGTAAATAGCTCATAACTTACGCCGTGGGTCAGCATTTTTGTTTTTGTAGCGGGCATCTTTGCCAGCAATAACTCACTGATCACATAGATAAGATCTGCGCTATTAATAAGCTGCTGCTCAAAGGGGGCAACGAGTTTAGCATCAACCCCTGCCAACGCAGAAAAATCATCGCCGCAATAATAAATTAATTTATCAGTGGTTTTTTTATCAAATAAATAGTGTGCAGTTGGCACACTTAACCAATACATAATCGGCTCACTACAAGTTGAGGGTGCAAGGTAACGAGAAAAAACCCAGCGGTTAAAACATCGAATGAGTCTATTATCGTGCCAAGGTAATACAGGCAGCTTATAAATAGTCATATTGTTGGGTGTGGCTATTGCAGCAGTTTTAGACTGTCGAAATAACTGCTTTAACTTGCTGAGCATACGTTTAATATCATGAAATTTAGCGCTTGGTTTTCGCATACCAATGGAGTTTATCCAATGTACTTCATGCTGCTTAGCAAGCTCTGAAAATAAATGTTGAGTACTGCTTGGATGACTCGCCCAGTCTTCACCAAATACAATAAATTTCATACACTTACTCCTTAATTTTTTTAACTACTTTGGCAGGGTTTCCCGCAGCAATAGTAAAATCAGGAATATCTTTAGTAACCACACTTCCCGCACCAATTATCGCTCCCTCACCGATTGTGACACCGCCCAGTACAGTCACTCCAGTGCCCAGCCAAGCACCGCGTTTTATTATAATGTCACCAATTTGAGATTCATCATCGCTTTCAGAGTTAGCGCGGCGATCACAGTCAATTGGATGCCCAGGAAAACCGGCTAAAAAAACTCGTCCTGCCAGCCTGACATCGTCTTCAAGAATAATGGTGCGCCCTACAGAAAAAGCATTTTGCCAACCAATGTCAACATTATTGCCAATACTTAGTAGCGGCTCTCGCTCATTACTCACCCGCCCACATAAGGTGCTGATCCCTGAAATTCTCACATCGTCTTTGCATTCAATTTTTAACTTGCCAAGTATTTGCGGCATACCTGAATATAAATATAAGCGCTTTTTACTGCCCTTAATTTGGCTTTTAAATAAAGGTGTATAATAAAAAATCCGAACTAGCTCATGGCATAACTCTTTTATAAAATAATGCAAATAGTAAAGTGAAGCATGTAGCACAGGGATTACGATGATTTGCGGATTGCGAAGCGACTTTGCAAATTGAAACAACCATGTCGCTAATGGATTATTACTATTTTTTAGCCAAAGTTTAAGCTGTATCAACATATTGTTATTCCTTATTACTTTCTATAGTAAGCTTTTCTAGTGCAATAGTCAGAGCCAGAATAATATACAGTGGCCATGTAAAAGCTTGAGTTAAAAAAGTGCCAGCAACCATAAAGCCAATTAAACCGGCCTTTAATGCGTTAGCGTTCACCATCACTTCAGGATTAAAACTACGTTTATTAATACAATAAACCCGCGACAGACTTCGATAAATACTGGCTATCACGAGTAAAAAAATACAAAAGCCAACAAAGCCAGTTTCACCTAACACCTGAAACCATGTGCTATGTACTGCATGATTCTTGCCATCCCAATGAGGACTGTAAAAATAGTAATTTACAAAAAAATTATTAACTCCAACGCCAGTTAATGGATTAGACAACGCCATATTGATTGCAGCCTGCCAAGCATAGAGCCTACCCATAGCTGATTCATCGACACCTCCTTCTGCCGCACCACCACTTTGTCGGTCAGAAATACCAGCAAAAATCATCATGGCAAGCATAGCGACACCACCGCACATAGCCACTACGAAGGGATTTTTGACTTTTTGATATAAAAAGAAACTTAAAATAGCGGCTATTCCTAATAAACCACCACGACTTTGAGTGGCAATAACACCGGAAATAGCCAAGATCAAACCAACTCCGGCAAAAGTACGTCGATACTTATTACTATTTGTATCAAAAAGTTCAGCTGCTAAAAATGAAACAGGAAACATCAACACCAAAGATAAATCATTGGGATCACCTAATTGCGAGCGATATTCCCGTGAAATAGTCACTCTAGTTCCTTCAACTAACCCCACACCATTTATTTTGTTATTCAACGCCACTAAAGCGATAGTGACACCTGAGATCATAATACCCAGCCTAATGTAACTAAAATGCGAAAACCGCGTTAACCACCAGCTAATAGCAAATACCATAATAAATACTTTAACCAACACACCAGACCAATACTCAATAGCAACGCCTCTATTTGAAGCTGAAAATACGCATACCGTGAGCCAAGCGAACCAAATTACAAAAATAAGATGCGTAGAGCTCCAATGTGGTTTTAAAGTTTTAGATACAAATAAATGCCATGCAATGGCCAGTAAAGATGCTAAAGCAAGTAATTTAGGAATTTTAAGCGGCATTAGAAAAACAAACGCCTCGTGGATTCTAAAATAGCTAAACAAAATAAATAATATAATAAACACGGTGCTAATACGTATCGCCAAAAAACCCGCAAACGGTAATAGCAACAAGGCAAAAGCGGCTATGGGGCCAAATAGCGAATACAAACCTAAAATGAGCACAGTAATCACCAAGCCATTTATTAAATGGCAATGCGCTTTATACCAATTAACCATGTGCTTTCCTTGTTACATACTGATTCAGTATTGCCATTATTCTGTTTTGATACTTATTAAATAAAACGCCTATTAGGCAAACTAAAGCCGCGATTTGCCAAATTACATAATGAGTAATTTCACTTACGCTCAGGGCAAAAACACTAATAAAACAGAGCCAGCTAGGTACTAATCGCTGAATACTAAATGCCAGATTTTCGAGCTTTTGGCTAACAACAACAAACAACACTGTTTTAAGAGTTTGTGCAAATACTAAGCTGACCACTGCACCAAGCACTCCCCATTTAGGCACTAGAATACCCAATGCTATTAGTACGCAAGCTGCACTAACAGCATTAATAATAGTGACAAATAGTGCGTTAAAATGAATATAACAACCAATATTGAGTAGATCGCTGTGATGCCTAAGTACAACAATAAATATTAAACTGGGTAAAAGCCAAGAATTTAGTAAGTAACCTTGTGGTAAAACCAAGATAAATAAATGAGGCGCAACAATAAGCATTACTGCACACAACGCAATTGCGATTTCTAAACTTAGCTCACATAAAGAAACATAACGAGTGCGACAAGAAGTTAATTCATTAAAACGACGAGAAAACCACCACATTCTGATCGGTTCAAAGGTAAACGAAGTCATAACTGCAAATTGCATTGCCACATAATATTGGGCAAGCTTTTCTTTTCCGACACTGGCTGCAATAAACCAGTTTTCAGCGCCATTATTTGCATACACAAACAGCGATGAAGCAATAATACTTAATAAAAAAAAACTATTTTTATAACTTATATTCCAAGGAACATAGTTAAAACTAATCGTAATTGTGCGGCCAATGACGCATAACGAAATCATCAGCACAATAAAGCTCGACACAGCACCCGACACCATAACCCCCGTTACTCCATAGCCAAGGTAAAGTAATATAATGGTGAGTAGCGTTTGCCCCACTCCTTGTAAAATAGCTAAAAAGCAGAACTGCTTAGCCATTTCGTAATATCTTAAAAAGCAAAACACAATGGACAGCACAGCAGAAAATGCTAAATTAACCGCTAATAACTGCAGATCAAGTTTATTAATGGAGATGGGTAATAACACACTAAATGAGCTGGTAAATAACACCATGATAACAACAAACAACGCACTCAAAACGCTACATAAAATAATCGCGTCTCTAAACAAAGCTTGTTTATAAACCGCATTTTTCATTTGTTGCTTGAACAATAATTCGGGTAACCCTAAACACAACAACAAAGACATAATAGCGGAAATAGAAACTAAAAAGTTTAGTTCACCAAATTGAGCTTGGCTTAAAAGACGAGTAGATATAGGCAACAAAGCAAAGCCAAGCCCCTTAAGTAACAAGGTTGATAGTCCAAAATAGGCGATTTGCTTTAATCCATTCATCTTTATTCCTTAAGAGTTTTGCACCCAAGATGACAATTTTTTAGCTTGTGAGCTGGCGTTAAACTTATTTGCAACTAAGCGTTTGGCGTTAATTCCTTTGGCGTATCTCTCATAGGGATTTAATTCACAAAACTCCGTTAAAATTTTCTCCAACCCTGAAATACTCGACGGCTCACACTTAAAGCCCACCGAGTCATTAACAATTTCTTTGGCTCCCATTAATTGAGTTGTGAGCACTGGAATACCACTAGCCATAGCCTCTTTTAAAACCACCGGACCAGTATCTCTATCTCCGTTACTTGAAATGCAAAATGGCGCAACTAACGCAGAGTAATTACTGGTGTTTTTTGATAGCCACAGTGGCGTTTGCTTGCCTAAAAATCTAACTTCTTTTTCAATGCCTAACTTTTCACATAAAAACTTTAGGTCGTTCATCAAAGGGCCTTCACCAACAACATCTAAAAATATTGAGTATTTTTTATTTAATTTTTTTATTGCGGGTAGTAAAAATTGTAGTCCCTTTTTTTCAACTAAACGGCCAATAAATAATAGTTTCACAGACTCATTAAGTCGGTTAGGCGTTGCGTTAAATAAACTTAGATCAACTCCACAATGCAGCAACTCAACTTTACCCGCTTTGTATTTACCTAACTTTTCAGCCATATCTTTGCACACGGCCACGGAGAAATTACACAATGAGAGTTTCAGCCTAAGATCAGTATCATTAACGTATACGTCATGCCCGTGGCCAATCGAGGAGATACTAATGCCTGCAATTTTGCTGGCTATAATTGAGTACGCCAGAGGCGCATGCATAAAGTGGCAGTGTATGTGGGAAATACCATGTTGTTTGATTATGTCAGCAATATTTAATCCGTAGCCAAGCAGTGAAGTGACCGAGATTGAGGTAAACCTTGTTGCTGTTAATGCCGCTTTAAATGCTGCCAGCGGTTTTTTCATGGCAAACTTGGCCGCATATAACAACGATTTTTCAATAGTAATGACGTTTACACTGCTATCAAGATTGGTACAACTATTTAAATTTGCAAAGGTGATAACACTGACCTTGTGCCCAGCTCTTACTAATGCGTTTATCTCAGTTACCACAAAGGTTTCTGAGGGGATATGGAAACTCGGTACCACAATGCCAATATGTTTCATGCTCAACACTCCAAATATAACTTATGGTTATTTCGCAAGAAGCATGCCCAGTTAAAACACACCAAAAACATGATTAAAAAGTCAATTTGCGAACATCTGTTGCAAAATGCAAAGCATTAGACAAAAACCCCCTCGCAAACCTATTAAAATAATTGGCGCTGAACTTGCGTAGTACTTAGTTAGTTAATTTATAAAACTAGGATGCGGATCATGAGTATAGAAATAAGCGTTATTATCCCTAACTACAATTGTAAACAATATTTAGCCAAAGCCATTAGTAGTGTTGTTAAACAAAAAAACGTGAATTTAGAAATTATTGTGGTTGATGATGGTTCAACAGATGGTAGTGTTGAGTGGTTAAAAACCGCCCAAACAACAATTCCCCAGTTAATTGTTATAGAGCAAGAAAACACTGGCGTTGTCAATGTAAGAAATCGCGCTATTGCCGCAGCAAAAGGTGATTACATTGCTTTTTTAGACGCTGATGATTACTGGAGTGATGATAAGTTATACGAACAATTAAGCTATATGAAAGAGCACTCAGAGTGCGTTTTAAGTTTCACAAACTATATGCATATTAACGAAGAATATGAACCCATTGTCGATTGTTTTTCTTTTTGGCCTGAATTTTCAAAATTTGTTGATAAAAATAATATGGGTTATCAAAATTTAAAATGCCCAATGGATTTACTGATTTTTGCTAATGTAATTGGCACATCTTCGGTTGTGGTTAAGCGTTCAGCGATTAATTATATTGGCCGATTTGATAACCAATTAAATAGCGCTAGCGACTGGGATTGCTGGTTAAAACTTGCAAGGATCGGTGATGTTGCGTTTTCACCGCGTATCGCAATGGATTACTTGATGAGAGCGGGTTCTATTACTGCAAACCGTAAAAACAGACTCAATGCAATGAAAGAAATTGTCTCGCGTTGTAAACATGATGCTGGCGTTATGGCAAAAATAAAAGCACAAGCACGCATTTTAGAATGCTATGGTGAGTACTATCGAGAAATAGGTTCTAAATTTAAAGCCCTATCGATTGCAACTGCTGCATTCACACTTTTTCCACATAAGCGAAACCTACGTCATTTACTACATGACTTAAAAATGACCTTTGCCATTACAGTAAAATAAATCCGCATTGGTTTATTTAATCAAATAGCATGTGGTTAATCCTGCATGCTATTTTTATTAACTAACTAAGCTGAACTTTGGTTAATCATGAAGGCTCAAACTGTAACTAAGCATCTTATGATCACTTCCTGCAAAATTACTCACTATTAAGCTGTTTAACGTAAATTGCTCGTCAAAAACACAGTGATCTATGGGTAACCCGGTTAGCAGTGTCGGCTTAATATTTAAGGGCATAAAACTGCTATAAGGATTTGCTCCATAACAACTTTGTGTACTTTGCCAACTAAAATAACGTGACCAAGGGACAATATTTAAATCACCTGCAATTAGCCATAGTGTTTGCTCTTGTATTGTTGCTGCATGCAGCGCCGCGAGTAAAATATTTCTATTTTCCCAGTGCTGCTTGGTTCTTGGTGATGGTGGGTGGGCAATATACGTAGTGATAACTTCATTATTAAATAACAAGCGCAGTTTAATGTAACCTAACCTATCCCCTTGAAGTTTTACTTGTTGTCTATAAATTATAGGGAAACGCGAAATAACAACGATGCCGTAAGGGATCCCCTCTACTTCACGATAACCAAATAAACTAGCCTTGGTTAAAAAACGAGAGAGCAAATGCCGATTTAAATCACTAAACTCTTGCAGAATTAATACATCCCAAGATTGTTTTTGTAAGCTAACTAAGTGCGATTCAATAAACGGGTTACTATAATTTAAGTTTATTTGTTTTATCAAAATCGCATTTTTGGTTTGCTCACTTGGTAACGAATGCAATGGTAATAATGAACTCAAACTTATCAAGCATATAATTGATAGCGCCCCACCTAAATATGTTGCTTTTATAATTAAAAGCAACATGGCAAAGCATAAGGCAATAACTAGTAATGGCATACGCAATGATACTAAAAGATCAGCGTAATAATATTGCGAAGGATTATAGGCAATCGCAATTAGCATAAACGCAGCTGCTGCGACAAAAAATTTTACTAGCCTCTTTTTTTGCAAAAGATCGCCATTGTTATCATTAAGAAACTTCAACATAAATCACTACCCTAACTAGTATAAAGAATATACCTAGGTGTATTCTTTAGCTTGATCACTTTACCGTTACTGCTTGCCTTTGACTTTTACTACCTTATTTCAAACATCTGATGTTCTGCTTGTGTATCAAACTGCCATGCAAATGAAAGGGGTTGAGTGCTGGTATCGTAAAACCAAATTTCTGCAATCAGTTCGATATCTTGTCTACTCATTGCAAGCGTAGTTTTTATAGAGCCTTGCGACAAAGGAGCTCTAACTAAGCAGTTTCCATAATCAGCACGTAGGCTATTGGCCTTTTTTTGGCAAATATTTAAGTAAGCTCTTACGTCACCTATAGAGAGATCTACATCAATCTTTAGTTTAAATTTCGTTGATAAATCAAAACGATCATCTATCACTAAACTGGCCATTCCGGCTGAGTCGGTGGTGATAGGAACGACACTCGATGGTAGTGATTCAACAGCTGCAGGTACTGCCGCAGTACTTTCGCTTTCACCACCACCACACGCAACTAAAAATGATGATAAGCATAAAATTACAGTTAATTTTTTCATTACTGTTCCCCTCTAACTGCCACATTATTGCTGTTGTAGCGATTGAACCATTGTGGATTTTGCTTTCCTGACGACTGAGCAAAATTAGCAAAGCTATCGTAGGCATCGGTTATATCTACACCTTCAAGTGGATGTAACCATTGCACTCCTACTTCAATCGCCCATGGTAGGCCGTTTTCAGTTAAGAAAAACAAACCACTTTCTTGCTGGCTCACATCATCTGCACCACTGAGATCAAACAAAGTCGCGTCAAATACTTCTGTGGGCGCTTGATTTTTCATGTGTACTTCCCAGCTGCGCGCATTTTTACCAACTAAAAAATCGCCATGATAAAAGCCCTCTGTAGCAAAAATAAAAGGGTCTAATAATGTTCCGGGGGATAATATTTTCGCTTTAGGGACTTTTAATGGGATAGTCATACTAAAAGTTACTTTGCTGTTAACGTCGCAATTGCTTTCCGTTCTAAAATACTCGCACCCTGATTGCTTATTCACATGCAGCCAAGTGTCTTGCATAAAAATTAAAATAGCCTGCTCTGTGTTTGCTTCCAAAAATGAGCCTGTTTGTAGTTCGCCATTAATCACAAACCGAATATTATCGGCATCGACTTCTCTACTTAAAATTGAGTAAGTTGTATTATTTACCGTCTCTTTAAGGCTTACCGCAAAGCCATTATGATAGGTTGCTCCTACACCAATTAACTGGCCATCAATTTTATAACCAACAACATTAGTGCCCTCAATGAGCTGAGTAGTACGGTAATTTACGACCACGTCATTAAAGTCATAATCACCTGCAAACGGCCATTTATCTTCATAAGCAAGTGTCACCCAATCGTTTTCTCCTGGGTATACAGCACTAGCAAATGTTGTTATTTCATAATCTTCCACCTCACCACCTAAAACACCGCCAGTGGCAGTAATAAGCGAAGCTTCCGAGCCATCAGTTACCCTAAAACGAGCCCATGTCTGCCCAGCTTTAACATTACTAGGTACATTAATTAAAATACTGTTATCGCCTTGATTAAGTTGATATTTAGTTATTATGCGCTCACTTTCACTAAAGCCGCCATTTTGATCCCAATCAAACCATGCATATAAAAAGCTACTCGCAGAGGCGTTTACAATAATTTGGCTATCTTGACCCGCCGATATTGCCGTCACAAAGCTCACCCCATCATCTGATGCATCAACTGGGTTGTTGATTAAGTCGGCATCAGTATTGATATTTTCACCATCGACTGTATCGCCTAAATAAATCAGGTTACTGCCAGTGCTGTTAGGATCGAATAAATGCCTGGCTCCGCTTTGCTCTAAACTGGTGTTATAAGGTAGAGGAGCATCACCAAAATCAATCGAACTATCTGTTACCTCAACTTCGGCAATAGCACAACGAGCCCCATCGTTCTGACTTGACTTAGGGCCCGATGTAAACACATTCGCAACAGGCGTATAACCAACAACAGGACTAATACTTAAATCAACTTTGTGAATTTTTCCGCTTTTATTATTACTAAAATAAAACTGACCATTGATATCAAAATAGGCAGCACCAAATGCGCCCGTATCATCACCAATATCAACTTGAGTAATAAACTTGGTAGTATTTTCTGCAACGTTAATTTCATGCAAATCACCATTTGATTCAACTGCGTATAACAGATTACTTTGCGGATGAAATGCAAAATCAAATATACCTAAGTTCCATGTCTCGGTTGCAGGTAGTAGCCGAGCAGTTATGGGGGCATCTAGATCACCCTCTAGATTGATTTCATATAAACCAAAATTGGGAGTATATACATAATACATCGCACTTTGATTTGCTTGCTCACCAGTCACTTGAATATCACCTACATAAAAATTAGTATCGGGTAGGCCAGTAACATTTAACCGCTTCATTTCGTAGTTGCTACCAATTTGCACCACGCTTTTAGGCGATTGTCGGCTAAAACCGTATAAGTATTGGTCTTTGTAATTAAAACCGACGGCATTCACACTTTCATTATTTGCCTCGCTAGCAAACGTCAAAGCCGATGATAAAATCGTAGGTTTAGCCGACACTAAATCTATACCGTAAAGCTGTGCCTTTGCATCCTGCATCAAAAATGCCTGACTAGGGCAATTATCGAATGGCTGGCTAAATACAGCACAAGGAAGTGAAACTAAACACGCTATGGCTAAATGGGTTAATCTCATTAGTAAGCCCTCAATCATTAAGTAACTGTACCAATGCAGGCATCATTCCAAAAAATAAAGCATTGAAATAAAACAAAATAAAATAAAGTTGAAGATGAAAGATGCAACTTGCAACGACCATTTTTGCATTATGCAACTAAGTACAAATAATCGTTAAAATGCGGGAGTTTTTTAAACAGTCATCATTGCCGTAACAAAAATACGGTTATTAATACGTTAAAATTTAATCACCTCACTAGGATACTTTCGGCAGTTGAGTAAACTTCACTAAATAAAGTACAATACCAAAATTAAGGCGGAGCTTATTAGCAGCTCTAGTCGGTTTATTTTAGGTAAAAACCCATGGCACACTCTCGCGGAAACTTATTTATTTTATCGGCACCATCTGGTGCGGGTAAATCCAGCTTAATCAATGCATTGTTAACTAAGTATAATGATATGAAAGTATCTGTATCGCATACTACTCGCTCGCCTCGTCCGGGCGAAGCAAATGGCGTGCATTACCACTTTGTAAATGTTGATGAATTCAAATCATTAATTGAAAAGAATGATTTTTTTGAATGGGCGCAAGTGTTCGGTAATTACTACGGTACATCAAAGCAAGCAATTGAAGAGCAGCTTGCAGCAGGTATTGATGTATTTTTAGATATTGATTGGCAAGGTGCACGTCAAGTTCGTGATCTGGTCGCTGATGTTGAAACCATTTTTATCCTACCACCGTCAAAATTTGAGCTTGAAGCGCGCTTAAATAATCGCGGCCAAGATTCACAAGAAATCATTGCTGGTCGCATGGCAAAAGCACAATCTGAAACGTCTCATTACAATGAATATGACTATGTCGTGGTTAACGATGATTTTGCAACTGCGCTGAAGGAAATTGAGACGATCGTATTGGCAAAACGCTTATCGCTACAAAGCCAAGCTATTCGCCATCAAGATTTACTCGTAGACTTACTGCGTTAAATCCTAATTTGGGTTCAGTAAGTATTTTATTTGTTTAAATTAACCACAAGCTATTGGCGAATCTGACTCGGTGCAGTAAACTACGTCTTTGCTTAAAAATTTATTTGGAGTGCTAAGATGGCTCGCGTAACTGTTGAAGATGCAGTAGATGCAATTGGTAATCGTTTTGATTTAATTTTAGTTGCGGCCCGTCGTGCCCGTCAAATCGCGGTCGGTGGTAAAAAGCCACTGGTTGATCCTGAAAACGATAAACCAACGGTTGTTGCTTTACGTGAAATTGAACTTGGTTTAGTAGATAGCTCATCAATGGATCTTATTGATCGTGAAGAGCAACAACATCAAGAGGCGGCTGAAATGGCTGCAGTTGCAGCTATTGTAGGCGGCAACCAATAATCTGACTTCCTTGTCTGATTTAGCCAACGGTATAGTATTTCTATTCTAGCCGTTGGCAATCCCTTCTTTTCATCGTATATTCTTAACATACCGTTACCTATTTGCTTCACGAGAACATTGGAGTGTGAATGTATCTTTTTGAAGGTCTAAAAAAGAAAATATCAGAATACTTACCTGCTGCTGATGTAGAGCTGGTACAAAAAGCCTATGTGGTAGCCCGAGAGGCCCATGAGGGTCAAACTCGCTCAAGTGGCGAACCTTACATTACTCACCCTGTTGAAGTAAGCCAAATTCTGGCTGGTATGCATTTAGATCACGAAACGTTAATGGCTGCATTAATGCATGATGTGATTGAAGACACCGACTTTAGCCAACAAGATTTAGCCGAAATTTTTGGCGAGACAGTCGCAGAATTAGTTGAGGGCGTAAGCAAACTTGATAAGCTCAGCTTTAAAGATAAAAAAGAATTCCAAGCTGAAAACTATCGAAAAATGATTATGGCAATGACACAAGATATTCGTGTTATTTTAATCAAACTTGCTGATCGTACTCATAATATGCGCACTCTTGGAGCATTACGTCCTGACAAACGTCGACGTATTGCCCGCGAAACGTTAGAGATTTATGCGCCGATTGCTAATCGTTTAGGTATTCACGATATTAAAAATGAGTTAGAGGATTTAGGTTTTCAAGCCCTCTACCCGATGCGTCATCGCGCTTTAAAGTCAGAAGTTGCCAAAGCGCGCGGCAATCGCAAAGAAGTCATTTCAAATATCCAAACCGAGATAACAGCACGCCTTGAAGAAGCTGGCATTACAGCCACTGTTTCTGGGCGCGAAAAACATTTATATAGTATTTATAAAAAAATGCTTAATAAAGAGTTACTGTTTAATGAAGTCATGGATATCTACGCATTTAGAATTGCAGTTGATTCAATGGATATCTGCTATCGGGTACTTGGCGTTGCCCATAATTTATATAAACCAATCGAAACTCGCTTTAAAGATTATATAGCAGTACCTAAAACTAATGGTTATCAATCGTTGCATACCTCATTAGTTGGTCCTCATGGGATCCCTGTTGAGATCCAGATCCGTACTCACGATATGGATCACATGGCAGATAAAGGAGTTGCTGCTCATTGGATGTATAAAAAATCCGGTGATAACGCAGGCCACACTGCACAACAACGGGCACGTCAGTGGATGCAAAGTTTGTTGGAATTACAACAAAGCGCAGGCTCATCATTTGAATTTGTTGAAAACGTTAAAACAGAGCTATTCCCAGAAGAAATTTACGTGTTCACTCCTGATGGTCGCATAGTCGAGTTACCTATGGGTGCAACCGCCGTTGATTTTGCATACGCGGTCCATACCGATGTTGGTAATACCTGTGTGGGTGCACGCGTTAACCGTAAACCTCATCCGTTAAGTAAAGCATTAGATACGGGTCAAACAGTTGAAGTGATTACCAGCTCAGGTGCGCACCCTAACGCAACGTGGTTAAACTTTATTGTTACCGGTAAAGCACGTTTAGGAATTCGCAATTACCTGAGGAGCCAACATCATGAAGAAGCTTTATTACTTGGCCGTCGCTTACTCGACTCTGCTTTAGGTGAAACGAAGTTCGATGATCTGCCTGACGAAAATATTAGTCGCGTATTAGCAGAACATGAACTCAATACTGTATTAGAGCTATTAGTTGAAATTGGCTGCGGTAATTTAATGAGCATGCTGATCGCACGCCGCTTACTGCAAAATGACAATGATGATTTAGGCGATATGACTAAAAATGCTAAAGCGACCATTATTGGTACTGAAGGCATGCTAGTTAATTATTCTAAATGTTGTCGACCAGTGCCAGGGGATGCTATCACCGCACATATAAGCCAAGGTAAAGGCATCACGGTTCACCGCCAAGAATGTAAAAATATTCGTGGCTGGGAAACTGAACGCTCCAAGTACTTGGTTGTTAAATGGGATGATAATCCAGAAAAAGAATATATTGCAGCACTGCGTGTAGAAATCATAAACCACCAAGGCGCACTCGCAAAACTAACCAATGTAATTGCTACAACCCAAGCAAACATAGTGGAAATTGCCACAGATGAAAAAGAAAGTAATTTATACGTGATAGATTTAGGGATCACCGTGAAAAACCGTGTCCATGTTGCAAATATCATGCGCCGCATTCGCGTAATGCCTGATGTGCAAAAAGTCTATCGTAAAAAATAACATAGGATAATCATGAATAAAGCATTTATTTCTACGGATCTAGCACCTGCTGCCATCGGCACTTATAGCCAAGCAGTAAAAGTTGGTACAGCAGTTTACTTATCGGGTCAAATTCCATTAGTTCCCGCAACGATGGAAGTGATCTCTGAAGATTTCGCAGAACAAACACATCAAGTATTTAAAAATATTAGTGCGGTATGTGAAGAAGCCGGTGGCAACATCCAAGACTTGGTAAAAGTTAATATCTATTTAACTGATCTATCTAACTTTGCGACGGTAAATGAAGTAATGAGCCAATACTTCAAAGCACCTTATCCTGCCCGAGCAGCAATTGGCGTGCGCGCATTACCAAAAAACGTGCAAGTTGAAATTGACGGTATTATGGAATTGCCTTCAACAAATTAAGCTTACAGCAATACACCTAAGTATTTATACTTAGGTGTATTAACTCATCAGTCCCCTTTTCCTCGATCTTCTTGACAGTTATTCAAATCTCTAGCACTCTATCTTTATATAATTATAAAAACCTTTAACTTAAGTGTTGTAAAAGGATGATCCGTGTTTAAGCTTGCTCATAACGGTAATGTACTACTCGATGTTATAGAACATTCGCCGCCTAGTGCCGCTTTTGTTATTGAGGCTCTAGAAAAATCAACATTCTGTGAATGTCGCATAGACTATGATGCTATCAATGCTTTTTTTAAAGAGCCTAGTAGCGAACGTAGTTTAGTGGTTGCCAGTAAGCATGACGCCACACTAACTGTTACACTCAGTGATGATAAAATGTTAGCAACAGGCGAACTCACACTCGCACAAGGTGGCAAAGTTTTGGCCCTTGATCAAGCGAAACAGCAGCTGATCAAAGCTGGGGTTGCTCGGGGCTACAAACAAGCATTTTTAGAGCAGCTGCTACAAAAACAATTTGAATTACCCGCTGGCACTACCGTTAAAGGTATCCTCGCTAAAGGTCGCTTACCAGAAGACGGCAAATCATCAAAATTACTCCCTCAAGTATTAACTTTAAAAGAGCGTTTGCATACCCCGAAACTGCGCGAAGATGGCACTGTCGATATGCGCGACTTTGGCAAGTTAGCAAGTGTTGAACCCGGTACATTATTAGTTCGACAGCAACCCGCAACCCCTGGTAAAGAAGGTTTTACCGTAAAAGGCGATGTCCTTCCGGCAAAAGCAGGAGAAAGTAGCCCGCTAGTTGCTGGTGAGGGCAGTGAAATATCAAAAACTAATCCTCTTGAATTAATCTCAAGTATTGCGGGCGTACCAGTCGAAATTCAAAATGGTATGCGCGTTGATGATATTTTTACGATTGGCGATGTCACAGTTAAAAGCGGCCATATAAACTTTGATGGCAGCATTATTGTCACTCATAATATAGAGCCAGGCATGAAAGTAACCGCGAAAGGCGATATAACTGTGATGGGCACGGTTGAATCCGGAGAGCTGACAGCGCAAGGTAATATCACCATTAAACAAGGTGTGATTGGCCACCAGCTAGATGATAAAACGCTTTCGTGCAAAATTATTTGTAACGGTGATATTCATTTATCTCACTCCCAATATAGCTACCTTGAAGGTAATAATATTTTTATTGAGCGCCAAGCTAGCCACTGCGCAATGAAAGCGACTAAGCTTTTACAGATAGGCCAAGCAGACAATCCACAAGGGAAGTTATTTGGTGGCGAGATCCTGGATGCCGGAATGATTATCGCTGGTGAAATTGGTAATGAATCTGGCGCTAAAATGCTCATAAACATGGTTGCCTCAGGAAAGTCTGTTACTACTGAAACCGATGAATGCCTTAAAGAATTAGCTAAAACCGATGAGCAATTAGACACCCTGCAAGCAACGCTAGAAAAGGCCGATTTAGTAAAAGATTTAGATAAGAAAAAACTATTGCTCGCTAAAATAGGAGCTACTCAGCAACATTATTGCCAACAAGCAGAGCAGCTAGAAAAACGCCTAACAACGCTAGAACAAAGTCTATATGAACTACTTGATAATGCTAATTTAGCGGTCAATAAAAAATTGCATTCTGGGGTAGAAATCCACATTTTCGATAAAGTATTAAGAACAAATCGCAGCTACCCTCCTTGTAACGTAAAACTGCAAGAAGGAAAAATAGAGATTGAATTTAAAACCAGTTGATCGCCCCCTGTGTCAGGATAGTTGTCGTCTCTAACTTTTAATAGAGGCAGATAAAAATGAGACGTCGATTTACACAAGAATTTAAAGTTCAAGCGGTTGAAAAAGCATTATCTCAATGTGATGATGTT
>NZ_JACJEZ010000037.1:0-51192 GCF_014164365.1 Pseudoalteromonas sp. SG43-6 | reverse complement strand
ACTGCCGCGCGCTGTATTTAGCCGCTTAGCAATATTCGTTCTGTTTTCACCCTCAAAGAATAATGAAACAGCAAGCAGGCGTATTCGCTTTCTCGCATTAGGCTCTTTACGTGATAAAGCTAAAAAGTTGCTTGGATTTTTCTAAGTTCAATTTAGTAAAAGTAGATAAGTATCAGTGTGCTAATTAGATCACATAATTTGGCAGATTGGTATAATAGAGTCGAACTACTGATCCTTGGACCGGGTGATCAAGAGTAGGTAGTGCGCTAATCAACTGAGCTAAGGTTTACGAATTGAGGATATTAGTGATTAAGATTGGTACGACTGAGTGGATTCGAACCGCTGACCTTTGGACCGGGTGATCAAGAGTAGGTAGTGCTCTAACCAGCTGAGTTGTAGTTTACTTAAGATTTATAAAGCAGGTTAGGATGATTTTTTTACTTGAATTGGTACGACTGAGTGGATTCGAACCGCTGACCTTTGGACCGGGTGATCAAGAGTGGGTAGTGCTCTAACCAGCTGAGTTGTAGTTTACTTAAGATTTATAAAGTAGGTTAGGATGATTTTTTACGTGAATTGGTACGACTGAGTGGGTTCGAACCGCTGACCTTTGGACCGGGTGATCAAGAGTAGGTAGTGCGCTAATCAACTGAGCTAAGGTTTACGAATTGAGGATTTTAGTGATTAAGATTGGTACGACTGAGTGGATTCGAACCAGCGACCTGTGGACCGGGTGATTAAGAGTAGGTAGTGCTTTTTCTTGATATAATTTCTATTTATGAATTGGTACGACTGAGTGGATTCGAACCACCGACCCCTACCATGTCAAGGTAGTGCTCTAACCAACTGAGCTACAGTCGTACAATATATTTGAATGGGACTTTTACTTAAATTTGGTACGACCGAGTGGATTCGAACTACTGGCCTCCGGACCGGGTGATCAAGAGTGGGTAGTGCTTTTTCTTACGATAGTACTTTTATTTAAAATTTCCTTAAATTTGGTACGACCGAGTGGATTCGAACCACCGACCCCTACCATGTCAAGGTAGTGCTCTAACCAACTGAGCTACGGTCGTATCATAAATTTAAGTTTTGCTAATTGCTTAACAACGGTCGCTAATATATAGCGTGCGCTGAAGTGAATCAAGCGAGAAACGCTTTTTTTAGTTCGTTTGCCGTTTTTTTATTCATATTGGGCTGATTTCACACGTTTTATAAAATTTTTGCCACCAAATAACGTGTGTTTTGGTGGAGTCTTTAAATGCTGTGAGTATATTATTTGGCTGTGTTGGGCTTAGTAATGCCGTTAGTTGCGGTTGTGTTGGGCTGGAGTCTTGCCATAATGCTTGATACAACGGCATTAGGCGCTCTAAAGCACCTGATAGTTGAGCCTGATAGGGTTGTAACTGCTGCAAGTAATATTTCTTGAATACGTTGCTGAGGATCTGTGCTTGGCGTTTATTTTTTAGCGGGTTGCATAGTGTGCTTAGCTCAATATTCGCTAAAAAGTTACTAGTACTATTATTTAGCTGTGTTTGTTGGCGTACTGCGCTTATTAAAGCTTGATTGAAGTTAAACTGGCGTAATTGCGCCAGTAGCGGGTAGAGCGCTTGAGAGTCTATTTGTGCATATTGCTGCTGTATTATTTGCTGTTTTAAATTCACTAGGCTTTGCAGCGCAAGTTCGGTTTCTACAAGGCCGGCTAAGTTTGTATCAAGTGTATAGCCGGTTAGCTGCCATGTGCGTTTTAGTTCTGGGTCTTTATAAAGTAGCTGCTTGAACTGATCTAATAACTGTTGTTTTTTATTATGTAATTCGTTACTTATGGCTTGATAACTTTTTGAATCAGGTTCTAGACTATCTAAGCACTGTGGTGCAAATTGAATAAATTGAAGCTGGTATATTAACTGGCTAGCAGGAGAGGCGAGTTTTCCTAGTTGACTATTATGTTCAGCAATAAGGGTATTGAGTTTACAGTGTGAAAGTTGTGCCAGTTGCAATATGCTCAACTGTTGTGCATTTGTTGGTTTGTTGTTGCTAGCAGCTGATAGCGCAACATTGGTAAGTTTTGCTGTATCAGGAGTTGGCTTATCTAACGCATTCGCGAGGCGCTGCTGATATTCTAAATACACATCAGCGGGTTTATCTGTGCATGCACAAAGTAGCAGTAAACAGCACAGTAAACTACAAAGGTAACCAAACTGCGACGTTTGGTTACCTTGTTGGTGCGATTTTTTAAGCGCTTTTAAGTGGTTCATGTTTGAATCTATTCGCGACAGTGAGCATTAATAGCACTGCGGCTACACTTAAGCCGACGATGATACCTACCCAAAAACCATGCGGGCCCATTGCTGGCACTATTAAATCGGTGCGTGCTAAAACAAAACCCAGTGAAAAACCAATCAACCAGTAAGATATAAAGGTTATATACGAAATCGGTGCTGTGTGTTTTAAACCCCTTAATATACCGTTGGCTGCTACTTGTAGGGAATCAGGTAGCTGATAAATACACGCTAGAATCATGATTGACGTTGCTAAGGCAATAACACGTGCATCATCTGTATAAAGTTGACTGATCACGTCACGGCCAAAGAAGGTGATGGCAGCAAGTATAACGGCAATGATCATGGCTAGAATATAGCTTGTTGAAATAGCTTTTTTAAGCTGCTCAAAATGATGTTGGCCGTATAAATTGCCAATCCGAATACTGATCGCAATAGATAAACTCAGTGGCATCATAAACAGCAAGGTTGTGACACTTGCAGCAATCTGATGGCCGGCTACCGCAACCGCACCTAAGTGCGCAATAAATAACGGAATACAGGCAAATAAAGTGACTTCAAAAAATGTAGCAAGTGAGATTGGTATGCCCACCTTAGTAATTGCCCACATGGTTGGTAATTGCGGTGCTTGAAAGTTTGCTAATAGTGTTTTGGCATCTACTTTTTTACTTAACTGGCAATAAATAACTTGTGCGATGGCCATTGCAGTAAATACCAATGCGGTGGCAATCCCACAGCCTGCACCACCGAGTGCTGGCATACCAAACATACCGTGAATAAACACATAGTTGGCTGGGATATTGATGGCTAAACCAATTAAGCTGATATAAAAAGCCGGCTTTGTCATCCCCATGCCTTCGGTAATATTACGATAAACACTGAACACTAAAAATCCAATAATGCCCCATTTTACAAAATGAATATAGTCATAGGCCATATTGGCGATAGCAGGGCTGGTATCGAGTTTGAGAATAATAATATCGGCAAAATAGGCAATAGATAAACCGATAACACTCAATACACCAGCTAGGTACAAGCCTTGTTGAAAGTAATGGCTGATGCCGGTTTTATCGTTAGCGCCGGAAAATTGCGCAATTATGCCAGTCAGGGCTAATAATATGCCTTGCAGAGCCAACATGGCGGGGTTCCATACGCCGGTTGCAATTGACAATGCTGCTAAATCGGTAGGACTCACTTGTCCTGCCATGATGGTGTCGACCACCGACATTAAAACTAAGGTTACTTGTGCTAAAAAAACGGGGATTGCCAGAGAAACTAACCGTTTGGCTTCCCAACTACAAAAAGTCATATCACTTACTACGTAAACTGAAGAGGCAGATAGTGTAATCGATAAAGCACAGAATCAAAAATTATAGCGATGAGTCAATGTTATTGGTTACAGTAATAATAACGTGGATCGGGTAAACCAAAGCGTGAAATAATATGAACAGTATCTACTTTAGGTAATAAAAGGTGAATTGATTTATGTTTACAGGAATTGTGCAAACACAAGCGACGGTGATTTCCACTAACCAGCAGCAAGGTGTGATGCGTTTAGTGCTCGCTGTAGCAAAGCAATATGTTACAAAACTTGAGTTAGGTGCCAGCGTTGCCATTAATGGTTGCTGTTTAACGGTTGTTAAAGTAGAAAATATCTCTGATCAACCGCTTGCTCAGGTTCACTATGATGTAATTGACGAAACATTACAGTTAACTAACTTAGGAAAGCTTATTGCTGGCAGTACCGTTAACTATGAGCGCTCTATGACTTTTGGTACTGAGTTAGGTGGGCATATTGTATCTGGTCACATTCACTGCACCGCCCAGATTGAAAATATTATTCATACACAAGATAATTGTAAAATACAGTTGTGCTTACCAAGTCAATGGCAAAAGTATGTGATGTATAAAGGTTTTGTATCAGTCAATGGCGCTAGTCTCACGGTAGGTGAAACCGATGAGCAGGGCTTTTGGCTGCATTTGATCCCAGAGACATTAGCTATTACCAATATTGGTAAGGCTGTAATTGGTGATGCGCTAAATATCGAAGTTGATCAACAAACTTATACTATCATCAATACGGTCGAAAACTACTTACGGCAGCAGGCTTCGTAGTCAAATATAAATGCTAGGCTAAAATATTTGTTCGTCATCGCTGTCTATATGTAACTCTACCTTACTATTTGCATAGTCAATATGCATATTAAAATGGATAGGGTTACAGCATGCTGCGCAATCTTCGAAGTAATCTTGATCGCCATCACTAGCATCAAGGGTAATATGAATATGATGGCCACAATGTGGGCAGCAGATCCGTTGTGAGAGTTGGTTTTTCATAAATGATTCAACCTTACAAAGCAGAGCAATAAAAGGTAATTATTTATCGCTGCTGATAAATGGTTATGCACCCCACAATTGAACGCTAGTGCCTGTCATTGCTGGGGTTGTTCAACATTAAGCGATACCTAAATATAGTCTGCTTTATTCATTTATGACATCTATTTGACAATAAAAACGACCTTATTTCAGTAGTAGTTCTATTTTTTGTTTAGCTTCAGTAAGATAGTGGCCGGCAAAGATATTTGCATGATTTAAAATAGGGTAAAGCTGGTAAATTAACTTACGTTGCTCATAGCCCTGTGTTAGTGGGTAATGCTTGTTATAGGCGATGTAAAAAGCGTCAGGTAAAGGAGCAAACAGCTCGCTCATGGCAATATCAACTTCCCGATCACCATAATAGCAGCTCGGATCAAATACACTCGGTACTGATTGAATAAATCCCATGTTGCCACGCCAAAAATCGCCATGCAACAATGATGGTTTTACGGTATGACCATGTAGCATGTCTTTTATCAGGGCGACAAAGTAATCTTTGTCAACGAGATCAATGCCTTTTTCATGCAGTAATTGGAGCTGCCAGCCAATGCGCTCTTCGGCAAAAAATATATTCCATTTTTTATGCCAGCGATTGGGCTGAGTTGTTGGGCCAATAAAATTATCCTGATCAAAACCAAACATGGCTTGGCGATGTTTCAGATGCAGGCTTGCAAGGTGGCTACCCATAATATGCCAGTTGGTATGAGGTTGTTGGTCAAGTTCAAGCCATTCTAAAACGATAAATGAAAACTCAATATTAGCACCTGTAGTGATACAATCTGGCACCATAAATAAGCTCTCTTTAGTGAGCAGTTGTAAATTGTGGGCTTCGTTTTCAAATCGCTCTAAGTCACTACGATGAGCTACTTTTACAAAATACTGGTGTATACCATCACTGAGTTGAAATAATTTATCGTTATTAGGGCTTTGCAGTTGGCGTTTTATAGTGTGTTTAAAGTCAAAATGCATAGCTTGGCTTATCTGTTCGTTAACCGTATTCCACATAGCATTGTTCACCTTTTATACAGATAGTTAAACTATGGCAAAAAGTAGTTAAATAAACAAACTCTTGAGAGTAAAATTAATATTTTGTAAGCGCGCGCTTAGATTTATGCAACAACCAAGTGGAGAGAATGATGAATAAAAGCCTTATTACCAATGTAATTGCCGGGATTTTAGTGGTGGCGGGTTTTCTATTTGACCAAGCAATTGTACTGTCAATCGGCTTATTTGCACTCTCAGGCGCAGTGACTAATTTACTCGCAGTGCATATGTTATTTGAAAAAGTACCTTTGTTATATGGGTCGGGCGTGATCCAGCTGAAGTTTGCAGGGTTTAAAGTGGCGATTAAAAATCTTATTTTAACCGAGTTCTTTTCAGAGCAAAAAATATCTCAATTGTTAGGCAACAAAAATATCAATGTTGATCTACAGCCAGTGATCAATGAAGTCGATTTAAATCCTGCTTTTGATAGCTTACTTGACGTTATTGAGCACTCCCAATTTGGTAGCATGTTAGCGATGTTTGGTGGTAGTGCCGCGGTTGAGCCGATGCGCGAAGCATTTATTGACAAAATGCGTGGTTCATTACTTAATATGAGCGAAACCGATGAGTTTAAAAGCTTGGTGAATGAAAAATTAACGCAATCAGGACTCGCAAGTGATTCGTTGTTTAACACGGTTTCTGGCTTAGTTGATGAGCGTTTAGACGAGCTGACACCAAAAATGGTCAAAGATATTATACAAACTATGATCCGTGAGCATTTAGGCTGGTTAGTTGTATGGGGCGGGGTATTCGGTGGTTTGTTTGGCCTGATTGCTGCAATTATATAAATTAATTTTAAGCAGGCCAACGACTCGCCTGCTTAAATTTGATATTGCTTAGCCATACTACTTAGAACCGGCAACAACCATAATTGTTTGTTGGTCTAGTTTTGCTAAATCTTGAATTGAGGTACCCGTTGTCGTTTCAAGGTTTAGATACTTTGCCGTTTTATTAAAACCGTAAGTTCCCGCAAATTTTGCGATACTCAAGTTGTTACAACGTAGTTTATTGGTTACGGTTGTTTTGCTAATACGTAAGTCTTTCATTGTTGCATAAAGTTGCAAACGTTTATTGGAGCTCACAGCCATACAAATTTGAGTGCCAGGGCTATTATCAGCTGCAACAAATTGTGCTGCTTCAGTATTGGTTGTAGTAAGTGCTGCTGAGCTTAAAAGTAACGTTGTACAAAGTGTAGTTGTTAAAGTATTCATCATCATTCTCCAGTGGTTTGGTATGTCTGCTTGTTGACGAGTTAAATATTAGCTTTATTTTTAAATAAAGCTGTAAATGAAAATCGACAAGATGTAACACCGTGTGTGGATGTGTTTTATAATAACTAACTATCTGATAGTAAATGATTTAATGTGTGTTTTTTGACATGTTTCAAACAAATTATTTTTCACTTTTTTTATTGCTTTTGGTTGTTTTTCAATCTGCTTTCATAGGTTTTACATGCTATTTACTTTAGAGTCATTGCACTTTGTTGTGCAGCATTACTGACATATTTTTCAACCCTGTTATGATCGTCTTGATTATCAAATACCTGTCTATTAGGAGACTCTGTGAGTAAAACATTGGCGAGTTATTATCAGCAAGCATACGCCTGTGAACAGCATAATTTTAACCGTTGCTTTTATTGTGGCTGTGAAGCGACTGAGCGCGATCATTGCCCGCCATTGCATATGCTACAAAGCATTATTGATTTAGGTGAAGAAGCTGAGTTTATTAGTATTCCAGCGTGCTATGAATGCTATGCAATATTGCATAACGAGCGCTTAATGACGATTGATGAACGCTTTACTAAGTTAAAAAACAAACTCGGTGCCAAATATGCTAAACCACTGCGGGTTTATAATATGTGGCATGAGAATGAACTTAGCGATATGAGTGATGAGTTTGCACATAGCATTAAAGCGGGTATGGCGTTAGGAAAAGAAGCCGCAGAGCGCTTGGCGTTTAGTGGTTTTAGTTATGCAACCGAAGAAGCCAAGGTCACAGTGCGAGAAAAAACGGCTGAGTTTGATGTCGAAGGCGCCATTTTTACTGATTTTAAAGAAGCTTTAAATTATTGTATTAGCGAATTAAAAGTACAAAAAAGTGATTTTTATAAAATTTTAGTAGAAGACTACCAAGGTGATTTTAATAAAGCCTTGAGTCAGTATCGTCATCGTCACGATAAAGTGACTGCCGCTAAAGATGGCGATTGCCTAATTAAGGATTTTTCAAAATTGCATAAACAAAATTCAGACTTCGTAACTCGAACTGTTAAGCACTTTATTAGTAAAGATCCAAGTTTGACAACAGAAGCTGCACTTGAGCAACTGTATAACAATTATATTAAGAAATAACATTCATCTTATATAAATGCAGCTCTAGCTGATTTTTTAGCTTTATGTTGTGTGTTTATATAAAGTAACAAAAAAACAACAACAGAGACTAATATGATGCAAAAATTTGCTCCTTCATTGTTGGTTGTTGCACTTGGTGTGGCGATTGCCGGCTGCCAAGACAACGGCCCACAAGACGACAAAGTAACAATCAATAAAAATCCATATCCAAGTACCTATAAGGTACTTAAATCAACCACGACGCTTATCACCAATGCAACAGTACTAACAGGTACAGGTGAGCGTTTAGAAGAAGCCGATGTATTACTTGTTGACGGAAAAGTGCAACAAGTCGGTAAAGATCTAACTGCACAAGCTGATTTGACTATTGATGCACAAGGTAAATGGGTTACACCTGGGCTTATTGATGTACATTCACATTTAGGAGCATACCCAAGCCCTTCTGTTGAATCTCATCAGGACGGCAATGAAATGACCAGCCCAAATACTGCCGAAGTGTGGGTTGAGCATTCAATTTGGCCGCAAGACCCTGGCTTTAACCGCGCGCGTGAAGGCGGTATTACCGCATTACAAATTTTACCCGGCTCAGCTAATTTATTTGGTGGTCGTGGGGTTACTTTAAAAAATGTTCCATCGCACACGATGCAGGGTATGAAGTTCCCTGACGCACCGTATGGTTTAAAAATGGCCTGTGGTGAAAACCCTAAGCGTGTTTACGGGCGTAAAGGGGTATTACCATCAACACGAATGGGCAATATGGCCGGTTATCGTGAGGCTTGGATAGGCGCCGCTGAATATAAACGCGCGTGGGATAAATACGATGCTGATTATGCAGCAGGTAAAAATCCAGAGGTGCCGCATCGTGATATTAAATACGATACATTGCGTGGTGTATTAGAAGGCGAAGTTAGGATCCACAATCATTGTTACAAAGCAGAAGAAATGGCAATGATGATTGACCTTTCAAAAGAGTTTGGTTATCACGCGGGTACTTTCCATCACGGTATTGAAGCATACAAAATTGCTGATTTACTTGCAGATAACGGCTCATGTGCTGCGCTTTGGCCTGATTGGTGGGGCTTTAAAATGGAAGCTTACGACATGGTACAAGAGAACGTAGCGATTGTTGATGCGGTTAAAAATTCTTGTGCTGTTGTTCATTCAGACTCTGACACCACTATCCAGCGCTTGAATCAAGAAGCCGGTAAAGTAATGTACCGCGCTAACGATAATGGGTTTAATATTTCAGAACAGCACGCAATTAAATGGATCACTTCGAATGCTGCAAAATCGCTAGGTATAGCTGATAAAACCGGTTCACTCGAAGCTGGCAAACAGGCTGATGTGGTAATTTGGAATCAAAGTCCGTTTAGTGTTTATGCTAAAGCTGAGCAAGTATTTGTTGATGGTGCGAAAGTGTATGATCGCTACGATGATACATTCCAAGCACAAAGCGATTTTATGTTAGGTCAAAAATAAGGAGTAACTAGGATGACAAAATTAACACATTCATTTTCACTCTCGCTAGTTGCTGCTGGTTTGTTAGCAAGTACTGCGGTGAACGCCCAATCAGTCGCGATCATCAACGCCACTGTTCATACCTCAACTGAGCAAGGTATTTTACAAGGCGCTAGCATCATCATGGATGAAGGCAAAATTATTGCTATTAATCCTGCAACAGTCGAAGCTGATACGATTATTGATGCCAAAGGGCAAATTGTTACAGCTGGCTTTATTGGCAGCATGAATCAGTTAGGTCTAGTTGAAGTGGGCGCTGTTGCTGGCTCTCGCGATGCTGGCGATGATAAAGCGGGGATCGATTTTGATCCAAGCCTAGCATTTAATGCTCACTCAAGCTTGATCCCGTATGCACGTAAAGGTGGCATCACCCGTGATGTGATCACCCCACATGGCGGAGAAAGTATTTTTGCAGGCCTTGCCAGCGTAGTTGATTTAAGCGGTGAGTTTGACAGTGTTAAGCAAACGCAAGTCGCGCTGGTAGTTAATTTAGGTGAGAAAAGCAAAGGCTCGCGCGCAATGTCGCTGAAAAACTTGATTGATAAGTTAGCAGCACATCAACAAAAAGCCAGCAAAAAAGATAAAAAAGACGATGCTGTACCAAGCACTGAAGATAAAGTGCTCGATAAAGTATTAGCGGGTGAAATGCCACTATTAGTAACGGCTTCTCGCGCCGCAGATATTATTGAGCTAATCAAAGTAAAACAACAGTTTTCACTTAATTTAGTGATTGCAGGCGCACAAGATGCCGTGGTTGTAAAAGAGCAATTAGCGCAAGCAAATGTTCCAGTCATTGTAAGTTCTATGGAGAGCTTGCCAGGCAGTTTTGATTCGCTACATGCGAGTTTAGATAATGCAGGCAAACTCGAAAAAGCAGGCGTAAAGGTGTTGTTGTCGATCGCAGGCGATGCCAGTCACAATGTTTATCAATTGCGTTTTGACGCGGGTAATGCGGTTTCTTATGGCATGACACAAGCGGGTGCATTAAAAGCGATAACAGCGAATATTGCTGATGTATTTGGAATTAATGCCGGTAGTGTGGCGGTAGGTAAAGCTGCTGACTTAGTGATGTGGAACGATGACCCATTTGATTTTACTAGTCACGTAACTAAAATGTTTATTAACGGCGAAGAAGTTTCAACTGAAGCACGCCAAGATAAACTCCGTAAGCGTTATACTACTGACTCAGATATGCCTCGCGCATATACTAAGTAACTACGTTCAGCTTAGTAACTTGAACAATTTAAAGGCTGCATTTGCGGCCTTTTTGCTTTTTGTATCAGTGAAAAATAAAACATTATTTAAAAACCACAAAAAAGGCGCTCACTTTAACAGTGAGCGCCTTTTAAATTTAAATCGATACTTATACTAGTTTAGCTAAGATATCGTTAAATGTTGTGCTAGGGCGCATTGCTTTAAATGCTGCATCATCATTTGGTTGGAAATAACCACCGATGTTTACAGCTGGGCCTTGTGCATCGTTAAGTTCGTTAACGATTTGTTCTTTGTTGGTTTCTAAATCACTGGCGATTTGTGTGAACTGTGCTTTAAGTTCACTGTCATCGTTTTGCTTGGCAAGCTCTTGCGCCCAGAATAAAGATAGGAAGAAGTGAGAACCACGGTTATCAATTTCTTTCACTTTACGAGACGGTGATTTGTTTTCAGCAAGGAAAGTACCTGTTGCTTTATCAAGTGTATCAGCTAGCACTTGTGCTTTGTTGTTACCAGTATTGACAGCTAGGTGCTCAAGTGATGCCGCAAGTGCTAAAAACTCACCTAACGAATCCCAACGTAAGTGGTTTTCTTTTTCGAATTGTTGAACGTGCTTCGGTGCTGAACCACCCGCGCCAGTTTCAAATAAACCGCCGCCATTCATAAGTGGTACGATTGAAAGCATTTTTGCACTCGTACCAAGCTCAAGAATTGGGAATAAATCAGTTAGGTAATCACGTAATACGTTACCTGTTACTGAAATAGTATCTAGGCCATCTTTAATGCGTGCAAGAGAGAATAGGGTTGCTTCAAGTGGTGCAAGTATTTGAATATCAAGGCCAGATGTATCGTGGTCTGGCAAGTATGCGTTAACTTTTTTGATTAACTGTGCATCGTGCGCACGGTTTTCGTCAAGCCAGAAAATAGCAGGGTTACCGGTAGCGCGTGCACGGTTTACAGCTAATTTAACCCAATCTTGGATTGGTGCATCTTTAACTTGGCACATGCGCCATACATCGCCTTGCTCAACAGTGTGTTGTAGCAATACGTTGTCAGCACTATCAACAACACGGATCACACCGTTTGCTGGTGCTTCAAAGGTTTTGTCGTGTGAACCATATTCTTCAGCTTTTTGTGCCATTAGGCCAACGTTAGGAACGCTACCCATAGTGGTTGGATCAAATGCACCGTGTTCTTTACAGAAATCAATTGTTGCTTGATAAACACCAGAGTAACAACGATCAGGAATGACAAAGCTAGTATCTTGTAATTTACCTTCACTGTTCCACATTTGACCGCTTGAACGAATTGCAGCAGGCATAGACGCATCGATAATCACATCACTTGGTACGTGTAAGTTAGTGATACCACGATCAGAATCAACCATCGCAATTGCAGGGCGTGTAGCGTATACAGCGTCAATATCAGCTTCGATTTCAGCGCGTTTAGCATCGTCTAATGTTTGGATTTTAGCGTAAACATCACCAAGGCCATTATTAACATCAACACCTAGCTCAGCAAATAAAGCGCCGTGCTTAGCAAAAACGTCTTTATAGAATACCTTTACCGCATGACCAAAGATGATTGGATCAGATACTTTCATCATGGTTGCTTTCATATGTAATGAAAACAGAATGCCTTTTTCTTTTGCAGCATCGATTTCAGCCGCTAAGAAAGCTTGTAGTTTCGTAATACTGATTGAAGATGCGTCAATCACTTCACCAGCAAGTAATGGCGTGCTTGCTTTAAGAACAGATACGTCGCCATTTTCAGCAACGTGCTCAATACGTACATCAGTAGCAGTATCGAGTGTTACTGATTGCTCAGAGCCAAAGAAATCGCCTTCGCTCATGCTCGCAACATTTGAAGCAGAATCTTTGCTCCATGCACCCATTGAATGTGGGTTGTTACGTGCATATTCTTTTACAGAGCCAGGAGCACGACGATCAGAGTTACCTTCACGTAATACTGGGTTTACAGCACTACCTTTGATTTTGTCGTAAGTTGCTTGAATTGCTTTTTCTTCATCTGTTTTAGGTTCAGCAGGGTAGTCTGGCAGTGCGTAACCTTTTGCTTGTAATTCTTTGATAACAGCACGTAATTGTGGAACTGATGCACTGATATTTGGTAATTTAATGATGTTTGCTTCAGGTTTTTTAGCCAGCTCGCCTAATTCAGCAAGCGCATCACCAATACGTTGTTCTTCAGTTAAATACTCAGAGAAGTTAGCAATAACACGACCTGCTAAAGAGATGTCACGTGTTTCAACTTCAACGCCTGCGGCATTAGTGTATGCTTGGATGATCGGCAGCAAAGAGTATGTTGCTAGTGCCGGAGCTTCGTCTGTTTTAGTGTAGATAATTTTTGATGTCATCATCATTCCTAGATAGTAGGCGTAAGAGCCATATTCAACAATGCAAAGAAATATCATCGCCATCATGCGTGCACGACGTGACAATGATCAGTCAGTTAGGTGTTAATACTGTTGATTAAATAATCACACCTGACGAACTGTATTTAATTTTATGTTATTTATAAACTAAGTAAATTAGCCATTAGCCTAATTATTAGTGTTTAAAGGGCCTTTTGAGGCTGCTTTTAAGCACCTAAGAGTGTAACAAGCTTGGCAACAAAGGGCTAATAACAAATATATACCCAAACCATCTCAAGATGCGAGTTTCAGTTGGAATTAAAAGCGATTTAGGCAAGGCATTGATTGCAAATAATAGTGGTTCTATTGTTAAAATCAATAACGCAGTATAAATCGCTTTTAAACCAACCCGTTGGGCGTTTCACAGGCACTTACTCTCATCGTTGTTACTTCTTAAAAGGGACTGCCATTGTTGCAAAGTAACGCCTTGATATTAAGCCCCTGTGAAACGCTGGATTCTGCATCTTGAGGTGGTTTGGGTATAACATGGGGGTATTAAAAAAGAATTTCAAGAGGAAGGACAGTTTTTGTTCATTCTGTACGTTTAATTTCTAATAGATTAAAAATGCCAGCTTTGAATCTGAATGTACAATTTAGTTGGGATTAAATAAATTTAGAGGAATTAAGCGAGGATCTTTACAGGTCGCTCGCTTTAGTCGAACGTCTAAACAACTACACTAACTCTTCGTTAGGCGCTATATTAGTCGCATGCATGCCTTTAGGGCCTTGCTGCAATTCGAATGTTACATCTTGACCAGCTTTAAGTGTTTTATAACCGTCCATTACAATCGTTGAGTAATGGGCGAATATATCATTCTCGCAGCCGTCTTCTACGATGAAACCAAAACCTTTGGCATTATTGAACCATTTGACTTTACCACAAGCCATACTTCTACATCCTTCTATAAGTTGACTAATTTAGTTATTCTAAACCGTATAGTTTGATAGACTGACTAAGGTTTAATCAATCTACAACTGACTGTAGTTTATTTCGCCGATCAGTCAAGTGTTTTAAACTATTTTTTTAACATTTAATTTATTTTTTATTCAAGTTTGCTTGAGTTCCAAAGACAAGACTATATTTAATTATGAGTGGCATGAAAGATTCAGGTGTTTTAGATACGGTTCGCGATAGTGAGAAGCAAAAACTGCAACCACCGCGAAAATACAAAGTCATTTTAAATAATGATGATTACACGCCAATGGACTTTGTGATAGAAGTACTAACGACGTTTTTTAATATGGATAGCGATAGAGCAACAGATGTGATGCTGCAAGTTCATCAAAATGGTCGCGCAATTTGCGGTGTTTATACCGCAGATGTAGCGTATACCAAAGTTGAACAAGTTAACCGTTATGCACGAGATAACGAGCATCCACTGCTATGTAGTTGTGAGCAGGAATAATACCAAGGTAGGGTGATCAAAATACCCATCACAACGGTATAAAAATATTATCTCAGTAAGGGGTTGCTAATGCTAAACAAAGATTTAGAACTAACTTTAAACGCGGCGTTTCGCGAAGCGCGTACACGTCGCCATGAATTTATGACTGTAGAGCACCTATTACTTGCCCTACTTGATAATCCATCGGCTGGAGAAGCGCTACACGCCTGCGGGATTGATATGGCAGCATTAAAAGCTGAGCTATCAGAGTTTATTAATGAGACCACTCCAGTCATTCCTGACTTAGAAGAAGAACGTGAAACTCAACCAACACTTGGTTTTCAGCGGGTATTGCAACGCGCAGTATTTCATGTGCAATCATCGGGTAAAAACGAAGTAACAGGCGTCAATGTGCTGGTTGCCATTTTTTCAGAACAAGAAAGCCAAGCGGTTTACTTGCTGAAAAAAGCTGATATTTCGCGACTAGATATTGTGAACTTTATATCTCATGGTATCTCTAAAGCAGACGATGACATGGGCGGTGAAGATGCTGATGACATCCATGAAGAAGTACAAGCCGTTCAAGGCGAAGAGCCAAGTAAATTAGAAAACTTCACGTCTAATTTGAATGTACTCGCCCGTGAAGGGAATATCGACCCATTGGTGGGCCGTGATAGTGAAGTAGAACGCACGGTGCAAGTACTGTGTCGTCGTAAAAAGAATAATCCGTTATTAGTTGGCGAAGCTGGGGTAGGTAAAACCGCTATTGCTGAAGGTCTAGCGTATCGCATAGTGCATGAACAAGTACCCGAAGTGATTGCCGATGCTGTGGTGTACTCGTTAGATATGGGGGCATTACTTGCAGGTACTAAATACCGCGGTGATTTTGAAAAGCGCTTTAAAGCATTACTAAAAGAGCTTCAGGCGAAACCAGGCGCTATTTTGTTTATTGATGAGATCCATACCATAATTGGTGCCGGCGCAGCCTCTGGTGGCGTTATGGACGCATCTAACCTGCTTAAACCACTGCTTTCGAGCGGTAAGTTACGTTGTATGGGCTCAACTACCTATAATGAGTATAAAAATATCTTTGAAAAAGACCGTGCGTTAGTGCGTCGTTTTCAGAAAATTGATGTACTTGAACCAAGTGTCGCTGATACCACTAAAATACTTAATGGTTTAAAAGAACGTTACGAAGAGCATCATGGCATTCGCTATACGCAAAAAGCGTTAAAAGCGGCGGCAGAGCTCAGTGCTAAGTACATTAATGAGCGTCACTTACCTGATAAAGCCATTGATGTTATTGATGAAGCGGGTGCTAGCCAACGATTACAACCGATCTCTAAACGCAAAAAAACCATTGGTGTGGCAGATATCGAATTGATCGTGGCAAAAATGGCGCGTATTCCGCAGCAAAGTGTGTCATCAAGCGATAAAGAGACTCTTAAAAATCTTGATCGTAACTTGAAGATGTTGGTATTTGGCCAAGATCAATCAATCGATGCACTAACCTCGGCCATTCGCTTATCACGTTCAGGCTTATCAAATGAAGATAAACCAGTCGGTTCGTTCTTGTTTGCAGGACCAACGGGTGTAGGTAAAACGGAGGTAACTAAACAGCTTGCAAAATGTATGGGTGTTGAGTTTATCCGTTTTGATATGTCTGAGTATGTTGAGCGCCACGCGGTAAGCCGTTTAATTGGTGCGCCTCCAGGCTACGTTGGTTTTGAACAAGGTGGTTTGTTAACTGAGGCTGTGATTAAAAATCCACATTCGGTTGTCTTACTGGATGAGATTGAGAAAGCTCACTCAGATATTTACAATATCTTACTGCAAGTGATGGATCATGGCACGCTGACCGATAATAACGGCCGTAAAGCTGACTTTAGAAACGTTGTGGTGGTGATGACTACCAATGCGGGCGTACAAGAAACAGTACGTAAATCAATAGGCTTTACTGATCAAGATCATTCTCATGATGCGATGAGCGAAATCAATAAAGTATTTTCGCCAGAATTTAGAAACCGCCTAGATAACATCATTTGGTTTAACCACCTTGATCGTGATGTAACTTTACTGGTTGTTGATAAATTTATTGTTGAGTTACAAGCGCAGCTGGATAAAAAGTCAGTTAATCTTGAGCTTACTAATAAAGCGCGGGAATGGTTGGCAGATAAAGGCTACGATAAAGCTATGGGCGCACGTCCAATGGGCCGCGTGATCCAAGAGCAATTGAAAAAGCCGCTGGCAAACGAGATCTTATTTGGGCAACTTATCGACGGTGGCACAGTGAAAGTGTCTATCAAAGATAAAAAATTGCGTTTTGATTATGAAACGAATTTAACACCTGCATAATTACAGCGTTAAATAGAAAACAAAAAGCCCAGCAATTGCTGGGCTTTTTGTTTATTAAATGTAATTGTTAGTTTAGCTATCAATTACATTTAATAAACGCTTCAAGCTAATGTAGAAAGTAACTAAGTTACTCAGACAACTTAGCTAAAAACTTGATATTTCGTTAACGCACTAACTTAGCGAGCACGGAATACGATGCGACCTTTTGATAAATCGTATGGGGTCATTTCTACGGTAACTTTATCGCCGGTTAAAATGCGGATATAGTTTTTACGCATTTTACCTGAAATGTGAGCCACAACTACGTGACCATTTTCAAGCTCAACTCGGAACATTGTATTTGGTAAAGTATCAAGGACCGTCCCTTGCATTTCGATTACGTCTTCTTTCGCCATGTTTAGCGTAACACCTCTTTAATAGTTAAACGATGCAGATTCTGCCGAAAATACACCAATAAGTAAAGCCGCAGTAGGCATTTTTGTAAATTAAATAGCCAGCCACTGGTCTGCAACCCTATTTTGGGCAGGTAAAAATTGGGTTTTGTAACGCATTTTTGCACATTCATCAATTTGATAACCTAAATAGACAAATTCTTTATCGTATTGTTTGGCGAATTTGAGCTGCTCTAAAATCATAATTGTGCCCACACTGAAGTGCTCATAATCAGGATCAAAAAAAGTGTAAATAGCAGAAACAGCGTTGTGCATACAATCAGTTACCGCCACTGCAACCAGTTTCTCTTGGTCCCATAATTCAATAAAAGTAATTGGTAACCAGTGACAAAATATAAAGCTGTTAAACTGACTTTGTTCTGGTGGGTACATAGAACCGTCTTGGTGACGCTCGGTAATGTATTTACTGTATAACGGAAAGTATTCAGGGCGTTGTTGGTCTGAGTATTTCACGCAAAAGGCATTTTTTGCTTTATTAAGTTTACGTTTTTGTGATTTTGTCGGTAAAAATGCCTTAGCTAATACACGCACAGACTTACATGCGCTGCAAACAGGGCAGTGTGGTCGGTAAATTTGGTCACCACTACGGCGAAAACCGAGGGCCAGTAATTGCTCAAATTTGCCCGGGGTATAACAACTTGGATCCAAAATGACTAATAATTGCTCTTGGCGATCGGCTAGGTAGCTACAATCAAATTGTTGGCTTAAACCTAAACGAGCAGGTAAGTGTTCAGTCATAAATAGCGATAAGCTCCTGAGGTTGCCACATTGTTGTTGGAATAATAAACTCTTCTGCTTGTTTTAGTTTAGTTAAAAATTCTGAGCGCGGTAGCACTTTTTCACCTAAAGTGACTAAATAAGGATTCTCAAGCTGACAGTCAATAAAATGCGCATGGTGACGTTTCAACCAATTGACCAATGCCCACATGGCTAATTTTGAACAATTAGCTTGATGATGGAACATTGATTCGCCGCAAAATACGCCATGCTGCATAATACCGTACAAGCCACCAACAAGTTTGTCGTCTGACCAGATTTCTAAACTATGCGCTAAGCCTGCTTTATGTGCATCTTTATAAGCGTTGAGCATTTTTTTTGTGATCCAGGTGCCATCGGTTTCTAATCGTTGTTGGCGACAGGCTTCAATCACCTGAGTAAATTCGGTATTAATAGTCACTTTAACCGGATTTTTTTTCAGATGCTTGCGTAAGCTTCGGCTAATATGAAATTCATCGAGTTCAATGATGCCGCGCATACTTGGCGACCACCACATAATTGGCTCGTATTCACTAAACCATGGAAAAATACCGTAGCGATAGGCATTTTTTAATCGCGTTACAGATAAGCATCCACCAATGGCAAGTAAACCATCTGGATCATCTAATGCATGGGTGGGATCAGGAAAAGCAAAGTGGCTTTTAGCGAGTTGATAAAGTTGTTTAGTCATAACACCGATTGAATAACTGAATGATCAAGATAAAGTGTAACCTGTTGCTTTAAATTCACAAACCACAAATTATTGTGTTATCCATAGCCTCGTACAGGGCTTACTTCTGATAGGCAAATTGTAGGCATAAAAAAGCGCGTTAAAAAACGCGCTTAATTGAACCATTAACTAATCGAATTAGCTAACCACTTTTACGGGTACTGCTTGACCTGCGTTGAACTTAGTTGTCATCGCTTCTTCAACAGGTACAAACGATGTAAGGTCAATACCTTCAACTGCAGACTTATACTCTTCGATAGTCGGGAAACGACCAAGAACAGAAGAAAGTACTACAACTGGCGTTGAACCCAGTAGTGACTCACCTTTTTTCTCAGATGTATCAGCTACTACACGGCCTTGGAACAGACGTGTTGACGTTGCGATAACAGTGTCACCAGGTTCAGCTTTTTCTTGGTTACCCATACATAGGTTACAACCAGGGCGTTCTAGGTATAAGATATTTTCATACTTAGTACGTGCAGCCGTTTTTGGTTTTGCATCGTCAAATTCAAAACCTGCGTATTTAGCAAGGATATCCCAATCGCCTTCCGCTTTAAGCTCATCAACAATGTTATATGTTGGTGGCGCAACGACCAATGGCGCTTTGAATGAGATAGAACCGTTTTTCTTCTCAAGGTTACGTAGCATGTGAGCAATAATTTTCATATCGCCTTTGTGCACCATACACGAACCAACAAAAGCTAAATCAACAGGTTTGTCGTTGTAAAAAGAAACAGGGCGGATCACATCGTGAGTATAACGCTTAGAAACATCATCGTTATTTACATCTGGATCGGCAATCATTGGCTCAACGATTTGGTCTAAATCAACCACAACTTCTGCGTGGTATTTAGCGTTGTCGTCTGGAGAAAGTGCTGGCTCTTCACCAGATTGAATACCTGCAATACGCTTGTCGGCTAAGTCGATTAGACCTTGTAGCGTTTGTGCTTCGTTTTCCATACCTTTGTTGATCATGATTTGGATACGTGACTTAGCAAGTTCAATTGACTTAATTAACGTTTCATCATTTGAAATACAGATTGACGCTTTCGCTTTCATCTCTGCAGTCCAGTCAGTGAAGGTAAACGCTTGGTCAGCCATAAGAGTACCAATATGCACTTCAATGATACGACCTTGGAACACGTTTTCGCCACCAAATTGCTTAAGCATTTGCGCTTGCGTTGCATGTACAACGTCGCGGAAATCCATGTGCTTAGCCATTTTGCCTTTAAACGTCACTTTAACTGAATCAGGAATTGGCATCGCTGATTCACCCGTTGCAAGTGCAACAGCAACCGTACCCGAGTCGGCACCAAAGGCAACACCTTTAGACATACGTGTATGCGAGTCACCACCGATGATGATTGCGCGGTCATCAATAGTAATGTCGTTCAATACTTTGTGAATAACGTCAGTCATTGCATGATAAACGCCTTTCGGGTCACGTGCTGTGATCAAACCAAACTTATTCATGAACGCCATTAGTTTTGGAATATTTGCTTGTGCTTTGCTATCCCATACTGATGCAGTGTGACAACCAGACTGATATGCACCATCAACAAGTGGTGAAATCGTTGAAGCAGCCATGGCTTCTAATTCTTGTGCTGTCATTGGACCCGTTGTATCTTGCGAACCAACGATGTTCACTTTAACGCGAACATTTGAGCCTGCATGAAGTGGCGTATCTGATAGTACACCTACTGCATTACGGTTAAAGATTTTTTCAACCGCTGTTAAGCCTTGGCCTTCATGTGAAATTTCTTTTGAAGGTGCATACACAAGTGGAGTTTCAATGCCGAGTGTTTCAGCAGCAAACGTTTGTAGTTTTTTACCGAATACAACAGCGTAAGAACCACCGGCTCTCATGAATTCAACTTTTTGAGGTGTGAATGCTGATGAAATATCAACAAGTTCTTTATCACCGTTATAAAGCTTTTTCTCTTTAGTATTGATTGTTAACACAGTACCTGTAGCGACAGAGTACGCTTCTTCAAGCACTGCATCACCATTGTCATCAGTCACTGTATTGCCGTTTGCGTCTACTTTTTTAACCCAGTTTTTAAGGTCAAGACCAATACCGCCAGTTACATCAACCGTTGTTAAGAAGATTGGCGCAATACCATTGGTACCTGCAACAACAGGTGCAATGTTGATGAAAGGAACGTATGGACTTGCTTGTTTACCAGCCCAAAGTGCTACGTTATTCACACCAGACATACGAGATGAACCAACGCCCATCGTGCCTTTTTCAGCAATAAGCATTACTTTAGCGTTAGGGTGTTTCTTTTGAAGCGCAACAATTTCTTGCTGTGCTTCTTCAGTGATCATGCATTTACCGTGTAGTTCACGGTCAGCACGTGAATGTGCTTGGTTACCTGGAGATAGTAAATCAGTTGAGATGTCGCCTTCACCGGCAATATAGGTTACTACATCGATTTTTTCTTCGATGTCAGGTAATTTTGTGAAGAATTCAGCTTGTGCGAAACTCTCTAGTAACTCTTTAGCAATAGCATTGCCTGCTTCGTATGCCGCTTTTATGCGCGCCATATCTGCATCGTATAAGAATACTTGAGTCTTAAGTACTTCAGCCGCTTGTGCTGCGATTGCTGCGTCATCAGCAAATACTAAATCAATTAGCATTTCAATTGACGGGCCGCCTTTCATGTGTGAAAGCAGTTCAAATGCGAATTCTGGAGTGATCTCTGCAACTTGCTCTTCACCCAAAATAATTTCTTTTAGAAACTGTGCTTTAACGCCCGCAGCACTGGTTGTTCCTGGTAATGTATTAAAGATAAAGAAATGCAGTGAATCTTTACGGTGCTCGTTATTAGTATCTTTAATTTGATTAATGATTTCTGATACTAGTTCAGCGCTATCGATTGGTTGTGGGTTTAATCCAAGCTCCGTTTTACGGGTTTGGATTTCTTCCATATATTTTGTATACAAACTCATAGAAAACTCTCGGTATTTTACTTGATATGAAGTTAAGCATTTTAACTGATTTTACAGTCTCTAGTAATGCCTAAATGAATAAAGCTTTTCTGCCTAACTATAATTATAGCTAGTTTTACTTACTATACTTTGACGATATTCATTGCTCGGACTTAGATCCTATCGCACCTAAGCCATTAATTGTATAAATATGATTGATTCCGAGTATAAGTGTGGTGAATGTTGATGCGACTGCAATGAGTACTTTTCGGTGTTGGATGAGCCTTTATAATTTTTGGCCAAAAAAAAGGGCTGAAAATTCAGCCCTTACTATATGTTGTGTAAACTTATAGGTTATCTAAGAAACGCTCAGCATCAAGTGCTGCCATACAGCCAGTACCAGCAGAAGTGATTGCTTGACGGTAGATATGATCAGACACATCACCTGCAGCAAAAACACCTGGTACACTTGTTTGTGTTGCATTGCCGTTTAGGCCTGACTCAACCACTAAGTAGCCATCTTTCATTTCAAGTTGGCCAACAAACATATCAGTATTTGGTTTATGACCAATTGCAATAAATACGCCCGCTAAATCAATTTCTTCAGTGGCTTCTGAGTTTGCATCCTTGATACGAACACCGGTAACACCCATTTGGTCGCCCAGTACTTCATCAAGCGTACGGTTATAATGCATGACTACGTTACCGTTTGCTGCTTTTTCAGCGAGGCGATCGGCTAAGATTTTTTCACTGCGGAAGCTATCACGACGGTGAATTACATGTACTTCATCAGCAATGTTCGATAAATAAAGCGCTTCTTCAACCGCGGTATTACCACCGCCAACAACCGCAACTTTTTGACCTTTATAGAAAAAACCATCACAGGTTGCACATGCTGACACACCACGGCCTTGGAAGTTAGTTTCAGACTCTAGGCCCAAGTACTTAGCAGATGCACCCGTTGCAATGATCAGCGCATCACACGTGTAAGTACCTTGGTCGCCAGTTAGCGTGAAAGGGCGCTTAGATACATCAACAGTGTGTATGTGATCAAAGACAATTTCAGTTTCAAAACGCTCGGCATGCTCTTTCATACGATCCATTAATGCTGGACCTGTTAAACCGTGAGCATCGCCCGGCCAGTTTTCAACTTCAGTCGTTGTTGTAAGTTGACCGCCTTGTTGCATACCGGTGATCAATACCGGGTTTAAATTTGCGCGTGCTGCGTAAACTGCTGCAGTGTAACCCGCAGGTCCAGATCCTAAAATTAGCAACTTACAATGTTTTACTTCACTCATGTTTTTATATCCTAAACGTTTAATAGCGTATTAATGCGCTCGATTTTAAGAGAAACAAGAGGGAAGTAAATAAAAGCGGCGATTATTTTTTTTTCTAAATCACAAAGCTGTCAAATATTGTGTACTAGAATCATGATAAGTGTACGATTTGTATGATATCTGAGCTATTAATTCAGTATTAACTCAGCATGCGACGTTAATTCATGACCAAGCTGTGTTTTTTTGATATGTTTTAACTAATTTTGATTTGTGACCCTGATTAAGGGTGACCTAAGTGAATAGGCAATTATGTTATTTTGGCAGGAAAAACCCGCGTACGGGTTGACTTCAAAAGACGTTAACGTCTTAACCAATGCACAAGAATATCGCACGCATTTACTAGCACTGATTGCGCAGGCAAAAACACGTATTTATATTACGACACTTTATCTGCAAGATGATGAAGCAGGGCGTGAAGTGTTAGCAGCGTTACATCAGGCTTCATTAGCAAACCCCGCATTAGATGTAAAAGTGTTGGTTGACTTTCATCGTGCCCAACGCGGTTTAATTGGTGCGGCAAAGTCAGATGGTAACGCCAGTTTATATTGTGAATATCAAGAAAAATATCAATCAAATGTACAAATTTTTGGCGTACCAGTAAAAGCAAAAGAACTTTTTGGGGTGCTGCATTTAAAAGGTTTTGTAATTGATGATACGCTGCTTTACAGCGGTGCGAGTTTAAATAATGTGTATTTGCAGTATCAAGAGCGCTACCGGTTAGATCGCTATTTTTTAGTCGAGCAGGCCTCACTATGTGATTCTGTGATTGACTTTATTGAACATGAATTGTTGAGTTCTGAAGCCGTTCCACGCATTGATGTGCGGCCTTTAACAAAGTTTAATGATATTAAAATCGCACAAAAACAATTGATGCGTTCATTAAAGCAAGCTAACTACGCTCACAGTGTGGAGCAAAATGAGCAAGCACTTGGCGTGCGACTATTTTTAGGACTGGGACGACGTAATAACGAGCTTAATCGTGTGATCAAATCCTTATTTGATGCCACCGAGCAAGAGTTAGTGCTGTATACCCCATACTTTAATTTTCCTGCACCGTTAATGCGTTCCTTGCGCCGCTTACTAAAACAGGGCAAGCAAGTAACAATCGTAGTAGGCGATAAAACGGCGAATGATTTTTACCTGCCACCAAGTGAACCATTTAGTAAAATAGGTGCTTTGCCATACTTGTATGAAACGATTTTGCATAAATTTTTAAAATCGCAAAAGCGCCATATTATTAACGGTAATTTAAATGTGTATTTGTGGCAGCATGAAAGTAACTCATTTCATTTGAAAGGTATTTGTGCTGATCGTAAATATCATTTATTGAGTGGCCATAATTTAAATCCTCGTGCCTGGGGATTAGATATCGAAAATGGCATTTTATTAGAAGATCCTGAGCAAAGTCTCATGCCAGCAATCGACAATGAAAGAGCCGAGATATTACAACACTGTCGTCGTTTAAACGGTGCCGAAGATTTAGAAACCATGGACGATTACCCGCCAGCGGTTAAAAAACTGCTGGGGCAAGCTAAGCGTGTCAAAGTTGATTTTATTATTAAGCGTTTTATTTAACGCAAAGTTAGAGACTAAAATGTAAGTACTATAAAAGCAGCGGTTACGCTGCTTTTTGTTGATTTAGCCTCGGAGCTGTTGCCCAATTCCGCTACAATATTTTGCAAAACTGATGATGGTTATTTTAATATTCAAAGGAACTAACAATGCTTATTAAATCCGCCGAGAAAAAAGATTACGCCTCTTTAATTGAGATCTGGGAAGCTTGCGTTTCTCATACTCATGACTTTTTAACCCAACAACACATTGATGAACTGAAACCATTGATTTTGGCACATTATTTTGATGCTGTTAGTCTTTTTTGTTGTAAAGACAACAGTGGAAAAATAATCGGGTTTATTGGCGTTGCTGGCGGCAATATTGAAATGCTGTTTGTTGAGCCGACTTTCTTTGCGAAGGGGGTTGGCACGTTATTAATTAATTACGCGATTGATAATTTAGCGGCAACTCATGTTGATGTTAACGAGCAAAACCCTAAAGCCCAAGGTTTTTATTTAAGTAGAGGGTTTGAGCAAATAGGGCGCTCTGAATTAGATGGTCAAGGAAAGCCGTTTCCGCTGCTACATATGCGTTTAGCAAAAGTAGCTGAGGCTGACTAAATGGAACTGGTGATTTCAGATTCAATAACTTTAAAGCCATTAGATATTAGTCACGCAGTTGAACTTTACCAAGTTATCGCCGATAGTCGGGAAAATCTGAGTCAATTTTTACCTTGGGTGGATGACGTAATAGATGTTAATTCAACTAAACGTTATATATATGAACGACTACATAGCGGTAAAGCAGGTTCTCAGTGGTTTGCGGTATATATAGAGGATCGCTTAAGCGGTGTATTTGGTATTAAACACATTGATCCTGACAGTAAGGGTGCTGAATGCGGTTATTGGTTAGCTGATTTTGCACGCGGGCAAAGAGCCATGAATCAAGTGCTTACTAAAATAGTGCCTTATATAAAAAATAATAGTCATGCAAAAGTGATTGAGTTTTGTTGTTTAGAGGAAAACTTAGCGAGTATAAAGGTTGTGCAACGCGCAGGCGCACAATTTAAATATTATCAAAAAGAGACATCAATCTTCCTTGCTAATCAGCAACAGCAGCGTTTAGGTGTTTATGAAATAAAGCTAACGTGATCTGTGTTCATGGTAAGTAAAAAAAGCGCAATACAATTGATATCGCGCTTTATTATTATCGCTAACTCGCTAAAACGTCCACTCAACATGAAATTGCGGTACCGACTCAGTGGTATCGGTCCCTAGCTTGTTGTGCCAATATTGCCACTCAAGGCCAAGTAGTAAGGTGTTTTCTTTCATGCTGATGGCATTACCCAAGTCCCAAGTAATGATAGGCTGCGCTAAGATCCACGCCTTAACATCTTCACCAAATTCATTTTCGCGCTCAGCAATATATTCAACATGGCCAGTTACATTAAATTTTTGTGAACCAATCGAAAACGGGTAACCCCATGCAACATCTAGCATCCAGCTGTTAGTTTCAATAGGCGCGCCGCCACGCGCAACACCCTCGTTATCATCTATATAGGCCGTAACTAGGGTTGATAAAAAACTAAATCCTGGCGCTTGCCAATTTACTTTAACACCGGGTAAATACTTCAATACTTTAGCATCACCTGCGGCGTTAAAGCCCGCTGTTAATCCAACGTCAGCAATAGCGCCAAACGAAAAGTCATTACCGGTTATTTTAGAAAGGCTAAAAGTTGAATACCATTCGCCATAAAAGTCACGGTCTTGATAGCCATCATCAACATTATCATTAATGTAATCTATGAAGAAAAAGTTATCACCATAGTCATAGCCAGAGGCGTGTTGCAGTGAAGCGATTGATGTACCTGCTTCTTGTTCAGTAAATGGGTTTTTAAAATCGCCGTAGTTTAAATGTAGTTGCGTTGTGCTCCAATTTGCAGCAAAGCTAGATGTACTAACTGCACAAAGGGCGAATAAAGATAATGTTGATTTTATATTCATAACTATATGTTTAATGGGGAGTAAAGTGCAAAGTATAGCAGATACGCCCAAACGTGAGCGCATCTGCTTAAGTATTTATGCCTTATTTCGGCGTAGGCAAATTACAGCTATAGCAGTAAATGCCAATATAAAGCAGTAGTAAGATGAGGTTGATACTTGCCACGGGCTAATTTTAAATGTTGCGCCAAGTAGTAACGCTTGTGCACCATAAGGGAGAGATCCTTGCGTAACACAGGCGAAAATATCCAGTAAGCTTGCTGAACGCTTACCGCTGATCTCACCATCATCGGCAAGTTTTTTGGCGATAGGACCGGCAACAATAATCGACACGGTATTATTCGCTATACATACGTTGCTGGTCATAACTAACGCGGCAATACCAAGTTGATCTGCCACTTTTCGGTGCCATTTTGCAATGACTTTAGTAATGGCTTGAATCTTTTGCGCGATATAATCAAGGCCACCGTTAATACGAATAAACTCTGATAAGCCACCAATAAACATCGACAGCAAGAATATTTCTTGCATATCAGTAAAGCCCTTATAAATGTCTTTTACAAAGCTGGCACCTTCATAACTGCCAGTAAAGCCCATCAGTGCCGCAAATATAATACCGCTGAACAGCACCACAAATACATTAAAGCCCATCACCGCTAGTACTAAAATAAATGCATAAGGTAGTACTAATAGAATATCGTAATCTTTAGTGTCTACTGCTTGAGCCGCAGGAGTTAAAAAGAATAATAAACCAATAGTGAGGATAGCTGCTGGCAATGCGATTTTTAAATTCTCACGGAATTTATCTTTCATCTCACAGCCTTGGGTACGCGTTGCAGCAATGGTGGTATCAGAAATAATTGATAAGTTATCGCCAAACATCGCACCTGACACAATCGTACCTGCCATTAATGCTGGATCAATGCCTGTTTTAATTGATACCGCATAAGCAATCGGGCCGATGGCCCCGATAGTCCCCATTGAGGTACCCATGGCGGTTGATACAACTGCAGCAATTAAAAATAAACCCGGTAGCAGCAAAGCAGGAGGAATAAGTGATAAACCGGCATTTACAACAGCGTCAACACCCCCTGTAGCGCCGGCAACGGCGGAGAAAGCACCTGCAAGTAAGTAAATTAAACACATGGTAATGATGTTATTGTGACCAGCACCTTTTATAAAGGTTTCTACACTGTGATTAATGGTGTTTTTATTAAGGATAAACGCCAGCATGATCGCCGGTAAAATCGCAACTGGGGCAGGGAGCTGATAAAAAGCGTAATCGACCCCTTGTGATTGCAGGTATAAACCCGCGCCTAAAAATAAGGCGACAAACGTAAGTAGCGGCAGCAAAGATAACTTTGCATTAGTTTTATTAAATGATGGCTGCATCATATTCCTCGTTAGATAACTCATAGACAACTAGTGCAGCAAAAACATCCTTCTTTTAGCAGCATTTAGTTGTGTGCTTATCAAAGTGATAAGTAACTCAACAGCGCCCGCAAGCCAAAGACCAAATCGGCGCAAAGAAAGAAGTTTAAATGTATAGATGGCTAAAGTCTATGGGTATCTGTTATTATTATTTTAAAAGGCGTACCTGACTATTACATGAGTTTTAGATAAAATCTAGCCAACATAAAAGCAAAGGTTAATTAAAATGAATCGAATTGGCGTATTTGGCGCGAACGGAAGAATGGGGTTAGCACTAGTTGAAGCCGCACATAAGAATAATCATGCCGAGCTCGGTGCAGCCTATGTACGTAGTAGTTCACCTTTATTAAATATTGCTGTTAATCAATTGAATAGTGCAGCCCCTCCGACTGTTAATTTCAGTGATGAGCGCAGCGTAGAGAACATTGACGTATTGATTGATTTTACATTGCCAGCAGGCATGCGTGAGCATCTAAAAACAGCTGTGGCACAAAATATCCCGATGGTGATTGGCACCACCGGTTTAAATGACGACGATATGCTGGCGTTACAAACGGCTGCCAAGCAGATTCCAATTGTGTTTGCGCGAAATTACAGCGTAGGCGTAAATTTACTGTTGAATTTAGTGCAAACCGCCGCCACTAAATTTGGTGATGATTTAGATATCGAAATTTTTGAAGCGCATCATCGCCATAAAATAGATGCGCCATCAGGCACTGCACTTGCCATTGGTGAGGCAATTGCCGATGCAAAAGGGTGGGTGCATGATGAGGTTGCGGTATTTGATCGCAGCCGAGTAGAAACAGAAAAATCGCAAAATGAAATTGGTTATTCGGTGCTCCGAGGCGGAGATATAGTTGGTGAACATACCGCATATTTCGCAACTTCTGGCGAAAGGCTTGAATTAACTCATAAAGCAAGTTCTCGAATGACCTTTGCATTAGGCGCAGTAAGAGCTGCGGGCTGGTTGAAAAATAAGCCTGCAGGACTTTATGACATGCAAGATGTCCTCGACTTGAAGTAGTTTAGTTACTTTTTTGGGTGTTTGGTGGCTTTTTTGGCTTATAGGGCTTATTTTTACTGATTATTGAAATAGGGTTAGACCTAAAAGGCAAATTACTATAAAATAGCGCTAATTTGCCAAAAATTCATAATTGCGTGTTTCCAATCGCTATAAACGGGTAGTAAAGCAAATGACTTTACTCCCGTTTTTTACTGTTAGGAGGTTAACTTGACTAAATCCGCTCTGTTAGTTCTAGAAGACGGCACAGTGTTTCGCGGTACTGCAATCGGCGCTGACGGCATGTCTGTCGGTGAAGTAGTATTCAATACATCAATGACTGGTTATCAGGAAATTCTGACTGACCCTTCATACGCGGAACAAATCGTAACTTTGACGTACCCACACATAGGTAATACGGGTACTAACAGCGAAGACGAAGAAGCGAGTCACATTTGGGCTAAAGGCCTAGTGATCCGTGATTTGCCACTGCTAGCAAGTAATTTCCGTAACGAGCAATCGTTAGATGATTACTTAAAAGAACGTAATATCTTAGGTATTGCAGACATAGACACCCGTAAGCTTACCCGTATTTTGCGCGATAAAGGCGCTCAAAACGGTTGTATTATTGCAGGTGACGAATTAGATGAAAACCAAGCGCTCGCAGCTGCGCAAGCCTTCCCAGGCTTAAAAGGTATGGATTTAGCGAAAGTAGTATCAACCAAGGAAAATTTCGAGTGGCGTGAATCAAGCTGGACATTAGGCGCAGGGTTCAAAACTCTAAACGCAGCCGATGAAAAGTTTCACGTTGTTGCTTATGATTTCGGTGTGAAGCGTAATATTCTCCGTATGCTTGTAGACCGTGGTTGTAAATTAACCGTTGTACCTGCACAAACCTCGGCAGCTGACGTGTTAGCACTTAACCCAGATGGTATCTTCTTATCGAATGGCCCGGGCGATCCAGAACCGTGTACTTACGCCATTGAAGCAATTAAAGCCTTTTTAGAAACTGAAATTCCTATTTTTGGTATCTGTTTAGGTCACCAATTGTTAGCCCTTGCCTCGGGTGCAAAAACAGTGAAAATGAAGTTTGGTCATCACGGTGGTAACCACCCAGTGAAAGATTTAGACCGTAACGTAGTAATGATCACTGCGCAAAACCATGGTTTTGCTGCCGATGAAACAACGTTACCAGATAACCTTCGTGCTACGCATAAATCGTTATTTGACGGAACGTTGCAAGGTATTCACCGCACCGACAAACCTGCTTTTAGCTTCCAAGGTCACCCTGAAGCAAGCCCAGGTCCACACGATGCAGCCCCATTATTTGACCACTTCATCGATTTGATGCAAGCGCGTAACAACTAATTAAACCGGAGTAACAATGCCAAAACGTACCGACATAAAAAGCATTCTTATCCTAGGCGCAGGCCCGATTGTAATCGGCCAAGCCTGTGAATTTGACTACTCTGGTGCTCAAGCGTGTAAAGCACTTAGAGAAGAAGGCTATCGAGTTATTTTAGTTAACTCAAACCCTGCAACAATTATGACCGATCCTGATATGGCTGATGCGACCTACATCGAGCCAATTCATTGGGAAGTGGTAGAAAAAATTATTGAAAAAGAAAAGCCAGATGCAGTGCTACCTACAATGGGTGGTCAAACCGCATTAAACTGTGCGCTAGAACTAGACAAGCACGGTGTATTGGCAAAGCATGGTGTTGAGCTAATTGGCGCAACAGCTGATGCAATCGATAAAGCAGAAAACCGCGAACGTTTCGATATCGCAATGAGAAATATCGGTTTAGAATGCCCGCGTGCTGAAATTGCTCATTCAATGGATGAAGCAAAAGACATCATCAAACGCATTGGTTTACCGTGTATTATTCGACCTTCTTTCACTATGGGCGGCACCGGCGGCGGTGTGGCGTATAACTTAGAAGAGTTTGAAGAAATTTGTGAACGCGGTTTAGACCTTTCTCCAACCAGCGAGCTATTGATTGATGAATCATTGATCGGTTGGAAAGAGTACGAAATGGAAGTTGTGCGTGACAAAAACGACAACTGCATTATCGTTTGTGCAATTGAAAACTTTGACCCAATGGGTGTTCATACTGGCGATTCAATCACCGTTGCTCCTGCGCAAACATTAACTGACAAAGAATACCAATTAATGCGTAATGCCTCTATGGCAGTACTGCGTGAAATTGGTGTTGAAACAGGTGGCTCAAACGTACAGTTTGGTGTTAATCCTGATGACGGCCGTATGGTTATTATCGAGATGAACCCACGTGTATCACGTTCATCAGCACTTGCTTCAAAAGCAACCGGTTTCCCGATTGCTAAAATCGCGGCTAAGCTAGCGGTAGGCTACACACTTGATGAACTACAAAACGACATCACCGGTGGTAAAACACCTGCGTCGTTCGAGCCATCAATCGACTATGTAGTAACAAAAATTCCTCGCTTTAACTTTGAAAAATTTGCTGGTGCAAACGACCGTTTAACCACGCAAATGAAATCTGTAGGCGAAGTAATGGCGATTGGTCGTAACCAACAAGAGTCGTTACAAAAAGCATTACGTGGTCTGGAAGTTGGCGCAACGGGTTTCAACCCAATCGTGGCACTTGACGATCCGAAAGCGAAAGAGAAAATCATCCGTGAATTACGTGAGCCAGGCGCTGAGCGTATTTGGTATATTGCTGATGCAATGCGTCACGGTATGAGCGTTGAAGAAGTGTTTCAGTTAACCAAAGTTGACCGTTGGTACTTAGTACAGATTGAAGATATCTTAAAAGACGAAGCTAAAATTGCCGAAGTGGGCATGGCTGGCTTAAGCGCTGATTTCCTTCGTAAGTTAAAACGTAAAGGTTTTGCTGATCCTCGTATCGCTGAAATTGCCGGTGTGTCTGAAGCTGAAATTCGTAAAAAGCGTCATTTATTAAACATCGTGCCAGTATACAAGCGCGTTGATACGTGCGCTGCAGAATTTAGCTCTGATACTGCATACATGTACTCAACGTACGATGAAGAGTGTGAAGCTAACCCATCTGATCGTGATAAAATCATGGTTATTGGTGGCGGTCCTAACCGTATCGGTCAAGGTATTGAATTTGATTACTGTTGTGTTCACGCAGCCCTTGCACTACGTGAAGACGGTTACGAAACTATCATGGTTAACTGTAACCCTGAAACGGTTTCTACCGACTACGATACGTCAGACCGTTTATACTTTGAACCAATTACCCTTGAAGACGTACTTGAAATCGTACGTGTAGAAAAGCCTGTTGGTGTAATCGTGCAATACGGTGGTCAAACACCACTTAAACTTGCCCGTGAACTTGAAGCTAACGGCGTGCCAGTAATTGGTACTTCACCAGATGCGATTGACCGTGCAGAAGACCGTGAGCGTTTCCAACAACTTGTTGAGCGTTTAAACCTGCTTCAGCCTGAAAATGCCACTGTGACTTCAACTGAAGAAGCGATTTTAAAATCAGCTGAAATTGGTTTCCCACTGGTTGTACGTCCTTCGTATGTACTAGGTGGTCGCGCAATGGAAATTGTGTATGACGAGCAAGACTTACGTCGTTACATGACCGAAGCCGTATCTGCATCAAATGAAGCACCAGTACTACTTGACCGTTTCTTAGATAATGCGATTGAAGTTGACGTTGACGCAATTTGCGACGGCGAGCAAGTGATCATCGGCGGCATCATGGAACACATTGAACAAGCGGGTGTTCACTCAGGTGACTCAGCCTGTTCATTACCAGCCCATTCGTTATCACAAGAAGTGCAAGACGTAATGCGCAAGCAAGTAACTGACATGGCACTGGAGCTTGGCGTGGTTGGTTTGATGAATACACAGTTTGCTGTTAAAGATGGCAAAGTGTACTTAATCGAAGTAAACCCACGTGCAGCGCGTACGGTACCGTTCGTATCAAAAGCGACCGGTGTGGCACTTGCAAAAGTAGCGGCACGTTGTATGGCGGGTCAATCTTTAGCAAGCCAAGGCATTACTAAAGAAGTGATACCACCTTACTACAGCGTAAAAGAAGTGGTATTGCCATTTGCTAAGTTCCAAGGTGTGGATCCTATCCGTGGCCCTGAAATGCGCTCTACTGGTGAAGTAATGGGTGTCGGTGATACATTCGCCGAAGCCTTTGCAAAAGCACAATTAGGTGCAAGCAACACTTTACCACGCGGTGGCCGCGCGTTACTATCTGTGCGTAATAGCGATAAGCCACGTATTGTTGAACTAGCTAAAACCATGACAGACCTAGGTTTTGAACTAGATGCAACAGGTGGCACAGCCGCTGCACTTGAAGATGCTGGTATTGCAGTACGTCGTGTAAACAAAGTATTTGAAGGTCGCCCGCACATTCTTGATAGAATCAAAAATGGCGAGTATAGCTATATCGTTAATACTACCGAAGGTCGCCAAGCGATCGAAGATTCGAAGGTGTTACGTCGTGGTGCATTGCAACACAAAACTAACTATACAACGACCTTGAATGCGGCATTTGCTAACTGTACTGCTAACCAAGCAGACGACCGCAGCAAAGTGACGTCAGTTCAAGAACTACACCTGCGATTGAACTAAGGAAATGTGCCAAGGCCGTTTATCGGCCTTGGGATTAAGTGAGAAAAGTATGCAAACAATTCCGATGACAGTTCGTGGCGCAGATTTAATGCGCAAAGAACTTAACGAATTAAAAACAGTTACCCGTCCAAAAATTGTATCTGATATTGCAGTTGCACGTGAACATGGTGACTTAAAAGAAAACGCTGAATATCACGCAGCGCGTGAGCAACAGGGTTTTTGCGAAGGCCGTATTCAAGAAATTGAAGCTAAGCTTTCAAATGTACAAATCATTGATGTGACTAAACTACCAAATACGGGTAAAGTTATTTTTGGTACCACAGTAACAATCGTTAATGTTGAGACTGATGCTGAAGTTAAATACCAAATTGTTGGTGATGATGAAGCAAGTATTAAAGATAACCGTATTTCGGTTAATTCACCGATTGCCCGTGGTTTAATTGGTAAACAAGCAGATGATGCTGTGATCATTAAAACCCCGAAAGGCGACGTGGAATACGAAATCATTGAGGTTGAGTACATTTAATTACTTTACTCATTTTCACGTTTTTAAAAACCGATGCTTGCATCGGTTTTTTTATGCCATAAACAATCTCGACATTTCTTAATAAATTGGGTACGTTAAGCTAACGTATTGATAATTTGCAGATGTTGATGACAGCAATTACTTTTCCTGACGCATTAAAAAACGGCGATAAAATTGCCATTTGCGCATTTTCATCCGGTGTTGAGAGTATCTTTCACCCACGCCTGGAACGCGTACTTTCTGGCTTAACACGCCGTGGCTACCTAGTAGTCGAGGGTAAATGCTTAAGACAACAAAGTAGCCCAGCAAAACAACGCGCTGATGAGCTAATGGCGTTCTTACTAGATGACAGCATTGCCGCAATTATGCCGCCGTGGGGTGGTGAGCTTGCCATGGAAGTACTTCAGTATATTGATTTTAATGCGGTTAAGTCTGCCAAGCCAAAGTGGTTAGTAGGTTTTTCAGATGTGAGCACGTTTGCCTGTATGCTTACAGTGCGATGTGGTTGGGTAACACTTCATGCTGCAAATCTAATGCAATTACATCCTAACGAGAAAGACAATTACTGCTTGCAAGTTTTTGATGTTCTGGCGCTTGAGAAAAATGGCTATTTCGAACAGGTGCCTGCCAAGTATTATCAGACTAAAGTGATTGATTACGCAAAAGAGCCAGATGCATTATTTGATTATACTCAGCCGAGTCAATGGCGCTGCCTAAACTATCAAGACTCAAGGCAAGTAGAGCTGACGGGGCGGTTATTTGGTGGCTGTTTAGACTCACTTAACGTGTTACTGGCTTCTCCATATCTTGATCTGCATAACTTTAAGCAAACATATGCGCCAGAAGGTTTACTACTTTATTTAGAAAATGCAGAGCTTTCACCTACAGCAGTGGCCCGTACTTTAATGGCGTTGCGGTTAAATGGTGTGTTTGCTGATATTAACGGTATTATTCTGGGGCGTAGTGCTTTGCTTAGCTCTCCAGAGCAAGACATTGATTATTACCAAGCCCTTGAGCTTGCGTTAGGTAATTGTTTATTCCCAGTTATCATCGACGCTGATATCGGACATGTTGCACCCAATTTATGTTTAGTGAATGGCGCGTTTTGCAGTTTTAAAGCCACTATAGATAAAGGCTTAGTTTACAATGCGAGCCTAGTGACCACTTTGCAATAGAACTTCGTACCTAATTGGTGATAAAAATGCATATTAAGGCAATGGCGTTAATATGCATTTTTCGCGATACGTAATTATTTTGAATCAGATAACCTTTCGACTAACTCAACACGTCGATTCAGCTCTCGACCTAATTCGTTTTTGTTAGTGGCTGCGGGAGCATAGGGGCCAACACCTTGAGGTATTAACCTTGTTTTAGCGATACCATAGTCAGCAATTAAAGCTTTAACGACCGCATCAGCCCGACGTTTAGAAAGGTCTAAATTATATTCTGCAGAGCCTTTATCATCTGTGTGACCAACCACATACAAACTCAATGCCTTATTTTTTTCTAAAACTTGCGCAATGACATCCAATGATTGTTTAGATTCAGGCTTTATGACCGCTTTATCGTAGTCAAATAACACCCCATAGATTGAGGCTTTACCTTTTTGCTTAAGTTGCTCTAACACTTTATCGCTATTTGTCTCTATTAACCCAGTTAATAATGGCTCGCTCCGCATCACTACAAGCTGAATACGAGAATCGCCTTCATAGTTACCGATGAAAAAAGCTACATAGGTAGTTTGGCCCTCAACAGTACTTTTCATAACTTGGTATCGAGGTTGGCGCCAGTAATTATAAGCTTGTTTTACAGCGAGTTTATCCCCTAACTTTTGTAAATCCTCACGGATTAACCTATCTCTGGTATTACCACTGCATGAATCTTTTTGACAAGAGAATACCGTTTCAAACCCTGCTTTTACTAAAGCACTTAGATAATTATGATAAATTTTTAGCGTTGACACCCTGTTTACGACATAAGTAATTTGGGTTAAGTCTCCGGTAACGTCTAGCATTGGCAGTGTCTTTGTTTTTGTATCAACAATACCAACAGGAATGCTGAATTCTTCATAATCAACCTGTTTGTAATCTTCAATATAACTGCCTGGGTAGCGACTTATTAATGGATGGTCTGCCGAGCCCCCTTTATCTTTACGTGGTGCCTTGGTTATCTGTTTATTATTGTGTTTGGTAAATGCGTCAAAATTGGCAGTGACAAGTCCTGATTCAATGTCTTTTATATCCACTGTAGTTAATAATACTCGCGTCGTATTTTTATACTGACCAACAAATAACGAAATAGCAGCATCGAGGGACTCATCCCCTTTTGTGGCGAAAATATAGTGAGGTTGTTGGAATTGATTACTAGGGTTAAAGTAGCTAGACTTTTCAGCTAATAATTTTCTTTGTTCACGTTTATCTCCTGAATAACAATCACTTAAAGAACATGTATAAACCACTTTAAAACCAGCATCACTTAACGCACTTTCATAATTTTTTGTTACCTTTAACGAAGCAACATTTTTTATCGTATAAGCGTAATGGCCTGTATCACCAATGAATTTTTTATACTCAAATTGTTGAGACTTTTCAGCTGTAGCAACAAACTTTGTAACAAGGCGAGTTTCTTCACCCGCTAAAATAACGGAGTTCTCCAGCTTGGCACTTGGATAGGGGGAAAGCAAAGGCTCTGCGTGTAGGTTAAATACACATATTAGGGGGGCGATACAAAATATAAGTACCTTGGTTATTTTGTTATTCATTGAAATTCCTTTTATTAATGAAGGTAAACATTGTATTTAAAAAATAAGTTGGCCTAATTAAACTTTATAAAAAAGAATAAATCGCAATTTTTTAACGCTTACAAATTTTGCTGGCGTTGATAGTAACTTTACAGGCTTGCTGATCAGTTGATTGCCAATGTTGGATATCAGATTGCGCAGTACAACCAGCATCTTCAATAAGTAAAATGTCATCCTCACACAGTAATAAAATGGCATTTTTATCTTGAATGAAAACTTTTAACTGATAGTCCTCAAAAGGGGTGAGTTTGTTTTTATTGCTGTTGATAGCAGCCATTAGTAATGCTTGCGGATCAGTATAGGTTTTGGTGCTGAACTTTAATGTGCCATCAACCGCGGCTGAAATATCTTTTAGTTGTGATGCAAGATCAGCCATCTTTTCTGGATCATGTGCATTAGCTAGGCTAGAGCAGCCCACAGATAAAACAATTACTAAGATTAGAGTTAAGTATTTCATTTTAAATATTCCACGCGGTTAAGTTGCCATTTTCGTCTTTACCGTTGTCTAAATTCCAATTACAAATTTGCCAGCACTCTCCATCATTAAAAATAGCATTAGCAATAATCGATATGAAATACTGTATATTTTCAACCGCTAAATTAAAAATGTCGTCGTAGTGCATTGGGCCATTTGGAGTATTAAGCTGCTCAATGTAAGTGTAATCAATCTCATCTTGGCGAGGGTAGAGTAGCCCATTGTTTGCCGCAACATGCCTTGCCCATGGGAAGAGTCGATATCCTTCTTCAGCATGATCAACAACCAGTTGAAAGCCTGAATGCCACGCATCAAAGTCAGGAGCTGCTGATTGTGTGTAATCTGGGTGGATATGCGATAAAACATGCTGCCACAGTTGTTTAATATCTTCATCAAGGCAGTTATTTTGGCTGCTACATGAGCCGATATTAAGCCGAAAGCGATCAGCAAGGCCAATTTCACCCAAGTTTAACCTTGGCCAAATGTAAGCGTCTTGATTCATTTCACAAGTGCGGTGGTCAGTTTGGTTTTGCTCATACGGGCCCACTTTAAGCTCGACCACCGGATGAATGGTGATATCAGCTGCAACATGCGACATATAACCACACAGCCAAGCAAAGCATTTCTCTTGCGCTGATCCCTCTAGATTTTTGCAATACTTTACTGCTTCTTTAATTACATCACCGGTATTGTGATAATGCATTAAATCAGCCCATTTATTTTGCTCTGAATTACCCACAGCTAAATAAGGGTAGTCAGGCGATACACAGCCTAACTCAAGGTATTTTTGATTTTGACTTAAGATCAGCTTTGCTTTGGTAGGAATATTCATTCCAATCAGGGCGTTATTCTCAGTAGCTAAGTTAGCCGCAGTAATGTGTGCAAAGGCACCTGGCATCAGTAAATCCTTCTACTTAGTAGTTTTGTTAATATATTTGCAATTGATCCAAGTTGCAATGGTTAAGTAATTAGTCAAATAGGCTTATTAGTTAGCTTTAAAATGGACTGCGTAATTTTAGTTATCAATAAACGTAACTTGAGCTTAAATCCATCGAGCTCACAGGCTACTGCCAAGCTCTAAAATGGCTATCTATTTTAGTAGGAGTTTAGTTGCCAAGAAGCGGAGACAAAACTAGCTGAGTTGGGCATAACTCAAGCATATCTTTTAGAGGAATCGGCTTATGGTGAGTGTTGACTCGTTTATTCACAGGGTAAAGGAGTTTATGATGGAGCTAAAAAAGACAGTGAGCGGGTCAGCGGCACGAGCTAAGCGTGCCGCATCAGTTGTTACTCAACGATAAATGTAATGCGTTTATGACTCGAATAAGGAGCTATATCATCTTTTGCATAAACAAGCACTTGATAGTTACCTGAGGAAACTAAAGGCAATATTGCTGTATCACTTGTTTCGTTACCAATAGATGCAGCCCTGCCATTTGGCAATAATACGAGCCATGTGTAGGTAATGGGATCTGTTTCTTTGTCATAGGCGTGTGCTTTGAGTGTTAAATTACTGCCTTTGATTTTATTCCCGAACATCTCAACATCGATAATGGTCGGCGCGGAGTTATCGGGATCTTCTACTTTGATTGCGACAAACCTGTTCGTGGTGTTTTCTCCGTCAGAGGCGGCGACTTGTAAAATGTAAAAGCCAGCAACATCAAAACGAACTCTAGCGCGGCTACCTGTTTCAGCAATAATATCTGCTTGGCTATTCGCTGGCCTATTTAGCCACTTCCAGCTCAACTCTACTTGCGCGCCCTCAGGATCTTGTACTTCAGCGTAGAATAATTGCTCTGATAGGGTAAAGGTATTAAGCAATGGGCTTGGCAAGACGTTAAGTGCTGGTGGTGCATTTTGGTCGGAACTAAATGAAATTGCTGTTTTACCAGCATCGCTCTGTTTCTCTGAGACCGTTATCGTTTTTACGACTGATTCCGTACGGTCACTATTTCTATCTTTGAGTGTAAAACGAACCTTGTATTCACCGGCAACATCTGGAATAAAGAAGGAGATATACGACATAGTATAAGCTAATGTTACCTTGCTGGTAGCAGGAACACTGTCGAAGCTAAACATAGGAGTCGCAAAATTGTATTGCATGCTGTCTTTTGCATCAAGGTTAATAAACTCGTTCACTTCAGCGGTTTCAGGTGCGTCAAATGATGCTATGAGCTCTGGTCTATCATCATATACTTCTATCTGTTTAGTTACCGTTTCTGAATAGGCTTTACCATCATGTACCGTTAAGCTGATCGTGAATATGCCATAGTCTCTTCCTTCAAAACTAGCACTTTGTCCTTCAGGGTTGGTGAGAAAGAAGTCTAATGCATTGTTAGCACTGGTAACTTGCCACTTATAATAAATATTATCGCCATCAGCATCTGAGCTATTTTTTCCACTTAGTGTTACTTGCTTATTTTTACCCGCTTTTTCCTCAAAAGGAGTAATAACAGCTGTTGGGGCATGATTTTTTGGCTCAATCGGTTTATCTGAAATGCTCACTGACGCTGTAGCAATAGACTCTGTTGAACCTGACTTAATGATTAGCTGAATTTGATATGTACCAGCTATATCGGCAACAAACTCGCTCATTAGGCTGCTATTATTTGCTATTTTTGCAGAGCTATTATCAGGCTTTTCAATAATTGACCAATCCACGCTTGAAATGGCAGGAACAATGCTACTTGTTCCTACTAATCTGACCGTTGAACCGGTGTATACCGATTGGATCGGATTGATTTTAGCAGTAATGGCACCTGAGCCGGTTGAACTATCGGTAGATGTATCGCTATCGCTATCACTGAGATTATTATTTTCTACTTGTGGCTTAGTTGAACTACCTGAACCGCCGCACGCGGTTAGTGTTACCCCAAGAAATAAAGCCAATAATATTAATTTTTTATTCATTTTAATGTCCCTATACTTTATCCTGGCAAACAAAATACATGCTTTAGAATATTTAATCTAGTTAAAATTTGTTCAGCACAAAGGTCAGCTTGTGCAAATATAGAAGTTAAGTTAAAAGCCCTCAGTAAAAAGTTAAAACTGCAATTGTGCAGTCATTTTCGTGCGCGCAATTTAGGTTTAAGCGGATTAATAACTTATTAAATAGAAAAAATGAAAGTAACCTTGTAGTAAAAGATTAACTCTTAATCTAAAAAGTAAGTGTGGTGGAACAGCATTGTTTGTTCAATTAGAGTGGCTGTCTAGTTTTATAATTTCGCATTCAAGATATATAGGCTTTGCGAAAGCACCTATAGAAAATAAAAGTGTTTTAATAACAATATATTAAAGAGGTATTTTAACTTCTTTGAATAGAATTTTGATATGGCTTTTCGGGCAGTATAGAGCACATATAATATATTTAATTCTCGATAATTACAGCTGTGCCCGAAGCAACGATAAATAACATACCTGATTTACCACCGCCTGATATCTCACTGTAGTCTAGATCAATACCTATTACGGCATTAGCACCAACAGAGATAGCCTCTTTCCTGAGTTCAGTTAGTGCTGTTTGACGGGCATCTCTAAGCGTGTTTTGTATGCTGTTACTTCGACCTCCAAAAGTATCACTAAAACTTGCAAAAATATCTTTAAAAATGTTCATGCCATAAGCGCATTCGGCAGTAATAACATCAATACGTTTTGTAATATTTAAGTTTAGAGCTGTTTCGGTTGTCAGTAGTACGTCTTTTGCTTCAACTTTGTTTAGTTTACTTGCAATAGCGTGTTCTATTTTCTGTTTATCATAGTCTTGTTTGGCTTTACTGCCATTAACACCATATTTTCTGGTTAGGTGGATATCTTTAGCTTTCTCTATTGTGTTAGCTACAGACTCAGAAATTTGTGTTAAGTATTTACCATAATAGAGCACATCGTAATGGTTTTGGTTTTGCTGGGTTCTGATTCCCGCTAATCCAAATTCTTTGTTCATGAATTTAAGGTAAGGCAAAGATATTTCTATTTCATTGCTGTTTAGGTCAGCTAGGTTTGTATCGTCGAAGCCTTCTATGAAAGCATCGCATTCTTTCACACCATGATTTTTATAAATACCAGATTGACTGTAGAGCGTTGTTAAGTTGCATAAAAATTGGCCTTTATACCAAATGGCTGCAATAGCATTATGCCCGTCTTTCTTTAATGCGTATGCTAAGTCTGATGTATTATATGTGTTACCAGTTATATTATTTATTAGCTCTTTATCTTTTAAGCTCCAGTCAGGCTTAGTATTTGATGGTGTTGATTTATCACTTTTAGAAAAAAACATATCTCTCCTTAGAAACTTTAATTGTAAAAAGTAGCTTGATTGTAGAATTGAACTTCAAGCATATGCTGATAGCTATACAAACATGCTTTAACTCTGCCAAGCAAACATTAGCATATAAAAGGGTATAATATGACTTAATAAAGGGGAGTTATGCAAAATTCACATCGAATAGAAAACGATAAACTAATTTTTAAAGCGCTGGTGGAATTGCTCAATCAATCTAGCCGATACAAAAATCCTAGTTATTATGCTTTAGTAAATCACCTTAATAATAAAGGTATTAAGACAAGCTGGGGGAACAATTGGACTCGGAAAAGCTTATTTAGGTATCTACAAAGAAACGGCTTTCTGGTGTGTGGGGCTTACGCAATAGCTTAGATCAATATACGAAACTAGCCAAGTTTATTTAGGGTATTTTCAGACATCGTAAAACGGGAGTTTCGCAACCAGTACGCACGAACAGCTAAATGAAGTAAGCTTTATTTCCCAGCTATAAAATGAGTAGAGTGGCTACAGATTGGCTACACGAAAGGTTTTTAAAGAAAACAACTTATATATAAATGAGGTTAAGTTGTTGAATTAAATGGTCGGTATGGAGAGATTCGAACTCTCGACCCCTGCCACCCCATGACAGTGCGCTACCAAGCTGCGCTACATACCGACGTTGCAAGCAATAGTACGTATATTTTTTCAAAAATCAATAAGCTTTTGTTTGTTTGAACATTTATTGCACGTACTGAGTGAAATAAATCATTTTATGAGGATGTTTAGTTATTTATCCACTCATTGATCGATTTATACATCACATCTCGTAGTATAGGTTGAGCAGTTTTGTTAGGGTGTATGTTGTCGTTTTGCATCAGGCTATTATCAGCAGCGACATTCAAGATAAAAAATGGCATTAAATGGCTGTTTGTGGCACCAGCAACCTCAGCAAAACTAGCGGTAAATAATCCGGTATAACGTGGCCCATAGTTAGGCGGGATGTGTACTTCCATAATCGCTACTTTGGCATCAGCTTGTTTGCTCTTGCTCACTAAACTGGCTAGGTTTTCTTTTAGGCGTTTAATTGGAAAGCCACGCAGGCCGTCGTTACCACCAAGCTCTATAAGTACATGGCTCGGTTGAAACTCATTAAGTAGGGCGTCTAAACGACGCAGTGCGCCACCGGTGGTTTCGCCACTGATACTGGCATTGATAAGTTGGATCGGCGCTTGCTCGTTGTCGTACTTATCTTGTAACAGTTTAACCCAGCCTTGCTCTTGTTTTAAGCCGTAGGCGGCGCTTAAACTATCACCTAAAATTAAAATTGTGTTGTCAGCTGCCGCACTAAGTGGTTTGATTACTAATAGTAAAACGAAAATAAAACGTAGGATTGAATACATCATATGTCAGCGCTATCTCAATTAAATATCATTCAGGTTAAAGGTCTTTCTAAAACGGTTAATACCCTTGAAGGGGATTTGCCCATCCTCAGTGACATCACCTTTAATGTCAAGTCTGGAGACTCAGTTGCTGTAGTTGGTACCTCAGGTTCAGGTAAATCAACTTTATTAAGTTTGCTCGCAGGACTTGACCAATCGACTCAGGGATCAATCTATTTAGATGGTGAGCCACTGCATGAACTTGATGAAGAAGCGCGTGCGGCATTAAGAGCTGCAAAAGTCGGTTTTGTATTTCAATCATTTATGTTGGTACAGAGTTTAACAGCACTAGAGAATGTGATGTTACCGGCAGAGCTCGCTGGTGAAAAAAATGCCAAGCAACAAGCACTCGATCTACTGGAAAAAGTAGGTTTAAGTCATCGAATTGAGCATTATCCGTCGCAATTGTCTGGTGGTGAGCAGCAGCGTGTAGCGATTGCTCGCGCATTTATTGGCACACCAAAGATTTTATTCGCCGATGAGCCATCAGCAAATCTTGATAGCAAAAATGGTAAGTTAATTGAGTCACTGTTATTCGAGCTTAATCAGCTTCATGGCACGACGTTGATTTTAGTCACACATGATGAGGCGTTAGCAGCAAAGTGTCAGCATGTGTTACAAATTGAAGCGGGTCAATTAGTTAAAAATACCAATGAGGCTGTGGCGAATGTGGGTTAAATTAGCATTAAAATTATTTAGCCGTGAATTTCGCCGTGGTGAACTCACGGTGATTTGTGCGGCCATAGCGTTGGCGGTATTGACGGTTTTAACGCTTTCTATGGTGACTGATCGCATAGGGCAAAGCATCGCACAAAAAAGCAGTGCCTTTATTGCCGCTGATCGCGTACTGGCAAGCAACCATGAATTACCGGGTGAATATTTAACAACAGCAAGCGAATACAACTTACAAACCGCACAGCTCACTTACTTTGATACTATGTTGTTTGCTAATGACGAAATGCAATTAAGCTCAGTAAAGGCGGTGTCGGAGCATTATCCACTTAAGGGCGAACTAAAAGTTAAAAGCAGTTTAACCGGTGATGTTGAAGTGGCCACGCAAGGGCCAACTGTTGGTAATGTGTGGTTTAGTGAATCGGTATTTTATGCACTAAATGTAAAAGTAGGTGATACGGTTGAGCTAGGCGCTGCGCAATTTAATATTGAAAAAGTATTGGTGGAAGAGCCAGATGCGCCATTTAATATTTTTTCAAGTAGTCGTCGTGTGTTGTTAAATAACCAAGATGTAGACAAAACTGAAGTGATCCAGCCGGGCAGCCGTGTTTTTTACCGCCAGTTGTATGCAGGGGATGAGAGTAACCTTACTGACTTTTATAGCTGGTTAAAACCACAAATGAAAGAAAATCAGCAATGGTATGGTGTTAAAGACAGACAATCGCCGATTGCAAATAGCTTAAACCGCGCTGAAAGCTTTTTATTATTAGCGGGATTATTGGGCATTATTTTAGCGGCGGTGGCGATTGCCGTGTCTGCAAAGCGTTATTGCGAACGCCAATATGACCCAGTTGCGATGATGAAAACCTTAGGTGGTAGCCGATCGACAATTCGCAAAATTTACTTACTGCATTTATCACTGGTGTGTGCTTTGTCGGTCATACTTGGCTTAGCCATTGGCTATGGTTTACAAGAGATAGCCACTAGTTATTTAGCTAAATCAATGAACAATACTCTTCCTGCAGCGGGTATAAAACCGTGGTTTGTGGCGATTAGTACTGGCGTTATCTGTGCCGTGATGTTTTCAATCAAGCCATTATTAGATTTATTTGATATTCCACCGCTTAGGGTATTACGCCGTAACTTAGGCGATAAGCTACTAGTAAGTAAAGTGCATTTAGCGATGTCGGGCTTAACAGTCTTTTTATTAATGTGGTTGTTTAGTAATAACCTTAAAATTACCGCTATTTTGTTTGTCTCTACTTTAATTTTGATTGCAATACTGTTTGTATTATCTCGGTTAATTTTTGGCAGCGGACGTAAACTAGGATTGCGCCCGGGGAATAGTTGGTCATTAGCGATTGCTTCGTTGCAAAAACGTGCCAATGCTAATGCGGTACAGTTGATCAGTTTTTCGTTGGCAATAAAGCTATTGTTATTTTTAGTGGTGCTGAAAAACGATATGATCGCAGATTGGCAATCGCAACTTCCAAGCGACGCGCCGAATGCTTTTTTAGTAAATATAACCGAAACTGAATTGCCAGACGTAACAAGCTTTTTAGAGCAAAAAAATATTCAAGTATCTGAGTTCTATCCGACTATTCGTGGTCGCGTAAACGCTGTTAATGGTGAATTAGTTGCTCGCGAAGTCTCATTACAAGATAACGAGAAGAAAGACGAAGAAGCACGCGCAGGTATTGGCCGAGAGCTAAACCTTACATGGTTAGAGCAAGTCCCTGTGCAAAATGAGATCATAGACGGGCAGTGGTTTGGCGACAATGCCACCGCTGAAGCATCGATCGAAGAATCTATGCTAGAACGCTTAGATGTGAAACTGGGTGATACGCTAACATTTTTGATTGGCGCCCAGTCATTTGATGCCAAAATCACCAGTGTTCGTAAAGTTAATTGGGCTACTTTGAAGCCTAATTTCTTTATTATATTAAGCCCTGATGTATTGGCTGATTTTCCTGCGACGTATATTTCATCGGTGCGTATCGAAGCCGATCAAAAACGCGATTTTAGTGAGCTACTACGTGCCTACCCGACAATCAACGCCATCGACGTTGACAGCTTTGTCAAACAAATACGCTCTACTATTTCGCAAGTGTCATTAGCAATTGGATTTGTACTGGCGATAGTGGTGATGTGTGGTGGCTTGGTTTTAATTTCGCAAGTGCAAGCAAGCCTTGGTGAACGGATGCAGGAAATTGTCATATTGCGTACCTTAGGCGCCAAAGGGCGGCTAATAAAAAATGCCACTTTATATGAGTTTTTACTGTTGGGCAGCGCTGCTGGTTTTGTCGCTGCACTGGTTAGTGATGTGGCTTTATTAATAGTGCAACGTGAGATGTTTGATTTAGCTGGTAAGTTACACCCACACATTTGGTTAATAGGGCCATTAGTGGGTGGTGTGTTTGTGGCGTCACTGGGCTACTTTATGATAGCTAGAACCATGCGTAAAAATACCCAAGGGTTACTGCGCTCTTTAGCCTAAAAGGTTAGCAATTAAACAAGCCCGTTTTTACGGGCTTTTTTATGCCAACAATGCACTGGTAATTTATACAGTGCTCTGGCATTATTAGCGTACTTAACTATTTACACTGATTGGGCAAGTATTGGCTATTATTTTAGGGATTGATCCTGGCTCACGATTAACCGGTTATGGGGTGATTGCCCATCAAGGTGCTAAATTTACTTATTTAGGAAGCGGTTGTATAAAACTAGCCGATCACGAGTTTCCTATTCGATTAAAAATGATTTATCAAGGGATCAGTCAACTAATCGAACAATTCTCTCCCGATCATTTTGCCATTGAAAAAGTATTTATGGCGCATAATCCTGATTCAGCTCTTAAATTAGGCCAAGCCAGAGGGGCTGCAATTGTTGGTGCGGCAATGGCTGAGTTACCGGTGTTTGAATACTCGGCGCGGCAAATTAAACAAGCGGTGGTAGGGCACGGTGGTGCCGATAAATCGCAAGTGCAGCATATGGTTAAAAATATTTTAAAATTACCAGGCACACCGCAAGCGGATGCAGCCGATGCATTAGCCATTGCGATATGCCATGCTCATTCCGATCAAAATTTAATAAAACTAGCGGGCAGTGCCAGTAAAACCGTTAGAGGACGATTAAGGAAATAACATGATAGGTCGCTTAAATGGCATCTTAGTAGAAAAACAACCGCCAGAAATTTTGCTTGAAGTAAGCGGTGTTGGTTACGAAGTTAACATGCCGATGACGTGTTTTTATGATTTACCAAACATTGGCGAAAATGCCATTGTGTATACACATTTTGTAGTAAGAGAAGACGCCCAGTTATTATTTGGCTTTAATAATAAAATAGAGCGAGCATTATTTAGAGAGCTATTAAAAGCCAATGGCGTTGGGCCAAAGCTCGGATTAGCAATACTTTCAGGGATGTCGGCTAAGCAATTTGTTAGCTGTGTGAATAACGAAGATGCCACCAGTTTAGTGAAACTGCCAGGTGTAGGTAAAAAAACCGCAGAGCGCCTGGTACTTGAAATGAAAGACCGATTAAAAGATTGGGGTAATGACTTATTCACGCCATTTAGTGATAATGCAGTTATAGAGCCCGCATCTGACGCACTTATTGCTAATAATGCGGCAGATGATGCAATCTCTGCGTTAGTGTCATTAGGTTATAAATTGGCGCAAGCACAAAAAACAGTAAAATCAGTGGCCAAGCCTGGTATGTCTACAGAGGTTCTGATCAAAGAATCTCTAAAATCAATGTTGTGAGTAAACCATGATTGAAGCGGATCGTTTAATAGATGCGACTGAACAAAGTAATGAAGATGTAGTCGATCGCGCGATTAGACCAAAACTATTAGCCGATTATACTGGTCAGCCCCATGTTAAACAGCAAATGGAAATATTTATAGAAGCTGCACGGAGTCGGGGTGAAGCGCTTGATCATTTATTAATATTTGGTCCGCCGGGTTTGGGTAAAACCACACTAGCAAACATTGTTGCGAATGAGCTGAATGTCAGTATTAAAACAACCTCGGGCCCAGTGCTTGAAAAAGCCGGTGATTTAGCCGCACTACTGACCAATTTAGAAGAAGGCGATGTACTTTTTATTGATGAAATACATAGGCTAAGCCCGCAAGTTGAAGAAATACTCTATCCTGCAATGGAAGATTATCAACTCGATTTAATGATTGGTGAAGGGCCAGCAGCTCGTTCCATTAAGCTCGATTTACCCGCTTTTACCTTAATTGGCGCAACCACTCGCGCAGGCTCGTTAACTTCACCACTTAGAGACCGTTTTGGTATTGTGCAGCGTTTAGAGTTTTATTCGGTGGCAGATTTATCAACTATAGTGGGGCGATCTGCTCATTATTTAAATTTAGCCATGTGTGATGAAGGTGCCATTGAAATTGCTAAACGCTCTCGTGGTACGCCACGTATCGCTAATCGATTATTACGCCGGGTACGAGATTACACGCAAGTTAAATCAGACGGTACTGTAAATGCCGAAGTGGCAGAGCTGGCACTTAATATGATTGATGTCGATAAAAGCGGCTTTGATTATATGGACCGTAAATATTTACTCGCGATCATTGAAAAGTTTATGGGGGGGCCGGTAGGGTTAGACAACTTAGCCGCCGCCATCGGTGAAGAAAAAGAAACCATTGAAGATGTGATCGAGCCTTACCTCATCCAGCAAGGATTTATCCAACGTACGCCAAGAGGGCGTATTGTGTCTGATAACGCCTATCATCACTTTGGCTTATTACCCAAACAAGAATAAAGTACATTTATTGTAGCTGTATGCGTGCGTATGGCTGCAAACCCACCTCATACATCTTCTATACTGTTCTTTTAGCCACTATTCAAATGTCTATTTTGCTGTGTTTAAGTTAATCGCGTGATTAGCATATTACTTAAAGTTTAGATTATTTAGTTATTTGGGCTAATGCAATTCACATACTGTTAAGTTTGTAAACGATATTGTATGCGCCATAGCGAGGTAGTGCTGTGCGTGATTTGCAGGCAAAAAAAAGCCCGCATAAAATGCGGGCAAACAACAAGTTGAAGGAAGTAATCTAAGTAACACTGCTTAAATTCATCAAGTTTTATCAAGAAGACTTTAAGCGTAGCAATACGAAAAATCAGAATCATATTGCAAAGAACTGGGCTGAATGAAGTATTCATTGCTGCGCTAGCTCGGTATGGGAGAATAATACGCAATAGTTGGTTTTTGTTCAAACTAGAAAAATTTAATTTTCAGATAAAAAAAACTAATAGCAAGATTTTTATGAGCGCTTTATTTTTGTTCATAAAATTCACGGCCGTATATTAATCTATTGAATTTGTGATGTTTTATTTGTTTGAATGATTTTTTTATAGATTAGTTAAACTGTTGCAATGACTATGCTTATAGTCAATTATGCTTGTTTATTCATTAAGAGTGAATAAAGAGGGTGTTTTACACAGTTTTTGTTTATAAATAAGCACCCCAGCATGTATTTACCTCGGCAGTACAATCTTAAATTGTTGCGTCAAGATTGCCGAACAAGGCTATAAAACTGGAGTCAGCCTGCTCTTCAACGTTTTTTGTTGCTAATTCACAGCAATAGCGTTGTCAGTACTGAGCTGAATAGATACACTAGTTGCAACTTTTGGCCATTTTTTCGGTCATATACCTAGCGTATAATGAAATGTTATTTATACAAGAAATCTTATTAGGAGTTTAATGTGGGTTCAGGGCTTAATTTTTTAGATTTAATTCTAGAAGCAAGTTTTCTTGTGCAATTAGTTATGCTGGCATTATTAGCTATGTCAGTGATGTCATGGGCAATTATTTTTCAGCGTAAAAAAGCAATTTCGGATGCATTATCCAATACTAAGCGATTTGAGCAAAAATTTTGGTCAGGCATTGATTTAAGTAAACTCTACAATGAGATCTCATCGCGTAGCGGTAGCTCAACCGGCGTTGAAGCATTATTTATAGCAGGCTTTAAAGAGTTTGCTCGTCATAAGAAAAACTCTTTTCAAAGTGCTAGCATTGTAATGGAAGGGACGCATCGTTCAATGCGAGTTGCGTTATCTCGCGAAATCGAAAAATTAGAATCAAGTTTATCGTTTTTAGCAACAGTGGGGTCTATCAGTCCTTACATTGGTTTGTTTGGTACTGTATGGGGCATTATGAATGCTTTTATTGCGTTAGGCGAAGTTAAGCAAGCAACCTTACAAATGGTTGCCCCAGGTATAGCTGAAGCGCTTATTGCAACAGCTATGGGTTTATTCGCTGCTATTCCAGCGGTTATTGCATACAACCGTTTTGCTAATAGAGTTGAAAAGCTAGAATCTAACTACATTAACTTTATGGAAGAGTTTGCAAATATTTTACACCGTCAAGCAGCTACCCAAATAGAGGCAAAAGCGAATGTATCAGCGTAAGAAGCGTCGTCCTGTTGCAGAGATAAACGTAGTTCCTTACATTGATGTAATGCTGGTGCTACTGATTATTTTTATGGCCACTGCGCCTTTGATCACTCATGGCGTTAAAGTTGATTTGCCAAAAATGGAAGAATCAGATTTAGTTGATACTAAAGATACGCCACCGATCATTGCTTCAATTGATGCACAAGGTAAGTACTATGTCAGTATCGGTACTGATCCAGAAGAACCGATGGAAGCATTAGATGTTGCCGCTGTTATCAAGTTGCAACTGATGAAAAACCCAGAAACCCCAGTGATGATCAAAGGCTCAGGTAAAGTATCGTATCAAGAAGTACTATTATTGATGGATTTCTTAAAAAATGCCGGTGTACCTTCAGTTGGATTAATGACTGAATCGTTTGAAGGGAATAAAAGCTAATATGGGTCCTTCAGTATTAAAATCAGTGCTATTGCACCTCGCTATAGTTGGCGTTTTGATTGGAACCGCGAGTTTTCATACTTCACCGCCTACAGTAATGGAAGTTACCTTGAACAAGGCTATGCCTGATGCTGAAAATGCTGTTTCAGCGGTGACTGTTGACCAGAAAATGGTTGAACAAAAAATTGCTGAGTTGAAACGCAAAGAAGATGATAAAAAACGTGCTGAAGATAAGCGCATTCGTGATTTAGAGCGCCGAGCATCTGATGCACGTAAACAGCGTGAATCTGAAGACCGCCGGATCAAAAAGTTAGAGCAAGAGCGTCGCGCGAAAGAGAAAGAAACCGCACAAGCCCAAGCTCAAGCTAAAAAAGCGCGTGAAATAGAGCAAAAAGAACGTGAAAAAGCGAAGCAGGCTGAAAAGCAA
>NZ_JACJEZ010000036.1:0-51371 GCF_014164365.1 Pseudoalteromonas sp. SG43-6 | reverse complement strand
GTCTCACCTTTTTTAATCGGTATGCTAGTGATATAATCTGAAAACACCATTTAAACAGTACAAAAAACTAGTCGTTATTATGCATGAGTTATTAGACCGTATTGACCGTAAGATTTTAATAGAGCTACAGCACGATGGCCGAGTGTCTAATGTTGAATTAGCTCGACGTGTGGGGCTCAGTGCAACGCCTTGTTTAGAGCGTGTAAAAAAGCTCGAACGCGAAGGTTACATCGTCGGTTATAAAGCCGTGGTTGACCCTGCTAAACTTGGGCAAGGTTTGTCGGTGTACGTCGAAGTGACAATCACTAAAACATCACCTGATGTGTTTGATGAATTTAGTGCTGCAGTTAAAAAGCATGATGAAATTATCGAATGCCATTTAGTCTCGGGTAACTTTGACTTTTTACTAAAAACCCGCGTAAATGATATGTCTGAATATCGTGGTGTATTAGGGGATATTCTGCTCAAGCTACCGAACGTTAGTGAAAGCCGTACCTATGTTGTTATGGAAGAAGTAAAAGGCGAGCAAGGGGTGATTATTCGCCCATATATCGGCTGAACTATGCGCTATTTTTTAGTAACGACTTAAGTTGTATTATTGATACATGCGCGATTAATAAAAACCTGTTCATAATCAGGCCATCATGGTTAAGATAAAGTGCAACAAAAAGTATTTCCTGCTAAGGTATTCCATTGCTAAGAATGAGTACAAAGAAGTACAAAGAAAAATGAGGAATAGCGAGTTATGCGCCTAAATGGTGTACAAAGACTATTAGAAACCGGTTTAATAATTAGCACCTTTGCCGCAATATTTATATTGTGTGCGCTGGTAAGCTTTGATCCTGCTGATCCGAGTTGGTCGCAAACAGGTTATGACAATGTAAGAAACATAACTGGAGCTGCAGGTGCGTGGATCGCCGATATTTTATTGCTGACATTTGGCTGGTTAGCTTATTTTGTGCCAGCTGCACTACAAATATTCGGCTACTTATTATTTAAGCAACCTCATAGAATATTTCAACTCGACTATACAACGTTATCGCTTAGAGTGATTGGTTTTGCATTATTTATCACTTCAGCAACGGCTATCAGTAGTATTAATTTTGATGATATTTATAATTTTTCATCCGGTGGGGTAGTCGGTGATGTGATAGCTTCAGCGATGATGCCTGCATTTAACTTTACCGGTACCTCGATTTTATTATTATGTTTCTTTTTTGCTGGATTAACATTATTAACAGGCGTGTCGTGGGTGCAATGTGTCGATTTTATTGGCGATTTGATCATGCGAGGTTATCGTTTTATTGCCCATCACTTAAAAGCATGGTTACAACGCGAACGCACTGCAAATACTGAAGTTGCAATTGAACAAGACCCTGTTAATGAGCAACAGACACGTAAAGAGACACCCGCCATTCGCTTTTCAGAACCAAAAGTGGATATTGATAGTGCGGTGTCAAATCAAGACTCTCATCCTGCATTTGATGATTTGGATGACATTCTGGATCAAGAAATTAATTTTAGCGCCATTGATGATGAACCAATGGACACTGCGGCTGCCTTAAATGCGCTTGATCAAAGCCATGTTACAGAGCCTGAAAAACCAGTTACTACTGTGGTTTCGCCAGCAAGACCAATGCCAAAACCAAAGAGTACCTATCAGCCTCCACCTACCGCAAAAGAAAAGTTTGAGCAGCTACTCGAAGAAAAGCCGCCAAGTACGCCATTGCCTACGCTTGATTTGTTAGATAGACCTGATAAAGCCAAAAACCCAATTTCACCAGAAGAGCTTGAAGCTGTATCGAGGTTAGTTGAAACTAAACTCCTTGATTTTAACGTTCAAGCTACGGTTGTTGCCGTATACCCTGGACCTGTTGTAACCCGTTTTGAGCTTGATTTAGCGCCGGGTATTAAAGTTTCTAAAATTACTGGTCTTGCTAAAGATTTAGCCCGCTCGCTATCAGCGGTTAGTGTCCGAGTGGTTGAAGTTATTCCGGGTAAAACCTATGTAGGGATTGAATTACCTAATAAACACCGCGAAATAGTGCGGTTATCAGAAGTAATCGACGCGCCAAAATTTGAGCAAAATCCATCGCCACTGACTATGGTCTTAGGTAAAGATATTGCCGGTGAACCAATCTGTGCTGATTTGGGTAAAATGCCGCATTTACTGGTGGCAGGTACCACAGGTTCAGGTAAGTCAGTGGGCGTTAATGTAATGATATTAAGCTTACTGTACAAATCAGGCCCTGATGATGTGCGTATGATCATGATTGACCCGAAAATGTTGGAACTTTCTGTTTACGAAGGTATCCCACATTTACTGTGTGAAGTGGTCACCGATATGAAAGAAGCTGCCAATGCGCTGCGTTGGTGTGTAGGTGAGATGGAACGTCGTTATAAGTTAATGTCGGCGTTAGGTGTTCGTAACTTAAAAGGTTACAACCAAAAGGTATTGGATGCGAAAGAGGCGGGTTACCCGATTCTCGATCCATTATTTAAAGATACTGATGGTATGAAAGAAGGACCAGACGAGTTAGGTAAGTTACCGAGTATCGTGGTGGTGATTGACGAATTTGCTGACATGATGATGATTGTTGGTAAAAAAGTTGAAGAGCTAATTGCCCGTATTGCGCAAAAAGCCCGAGCGGCAGGTATTCATTTAATACTAGCAACACAGCGCCCATCGGTTGATGTAATTACTGGTTTAATTAAAGCGAATATCCCAACGCGAATGGCGTTTCAGGTATCAAGTAAAATTGACTCGCGTACCATCTTAGATCAACAAGGCGCAGAAAACCTGCTAGGTATGGGTGATATGCTCTATTTACCGCCGGGCACCAGCGTACCGATACGTGTACATGGCGCGTTTGTTGATGACCATGAAGTACATGCGGTGGTGAATGACTGGAAAGCACGTGCAAAACCAAATTATATAGACGAAATTTTAAATGGTGACGCCACTGAGGATATTTTATTGCCAGGCGAAGCCAGTGAAAACGCGGATGAAGAATCAGATCCGCTTTATGATGAAGCCGTGTCATTTGTTGTTGAAACAGGCAAAGTGTCAGTTTCAAGTGTGCAGCGAAAATTACGTGTTGGTTACAACCGTGCCGCACGTTTAGTTGAACAAATGGAAACATCGGGTATTGTAAGCGCACCAGGTCATAACGGTGCCCGTGATGTATTAGTGCCCAATGGTGGAGCAAATTAAATGAAACAAATTAAATATTTAGCCTTAGCAATTAGCTGTTTTTTATCAGCATCAGTATTTGCAAGTGACAGTGCAACGGATGACAGCCAAGCATTACAAGATAAACTGGCCGGTTTAAAGAGTTTTCAAGCGCAATTTGCGCAGCAAGTTAATGACGACCAAGGCCAATCAATTATGCAAGGTGAAGGTACTATCGCCTTGCAACAGCCAATGATGATCCGTTGGCAACAAGCGAGCCCTGATGACACGTTATTTGTATCAAATGGCGATAAAACCTATTACTTCGACAGCTTTGCTGAGCAAGTAACGATTATGAATACTCACAGTTTGATTGATTCAACACCGTTTGTATTACTTACCTCCAAAGATCCGGCGCAATGGCAAAAGTACCAAGTACACGCCACGGATACTGGGTTCAGTGTTACACCTAATAAAGGCGTTGAAAGCCAAGTTGAACAGCTGGATATTGTGTTTGCAGCAGATAAAGTAGGCTTAGCATCATTACTGGTTAAAGACAGCTCAGGGCAATCATCTACGTTTACTTTTAGCGACACTAAAGTAAATCAAAGCCTTGCTACTTCAACCTTTGAGTTTAGTATTCCAGAAGGCGTTGAAATAGACGATCAAAGTCAAGGTGAGTAATTTAGGCTTTAATTTTGGCCCCGATGTGCGCCCACTTGCGGCGCGCATGCGACCAACCAGTTTAGATCAGTATATTGGCCAGCAACATCTATTAAGCCAAGATAAGCCTCTCTATCAAGCTATTTTAGCAGGGCGTTGCCACAGTCTTATTTTGTGGGGGCCGCCGGGCGTTGGTAAAACGACCTTAGCGCAAATTATTGCCAACCATGCCGATGCGGCGCTGATTCAAATGTCGGCGGTAACGGCAGGCATTAAAGACATTCGTGATGCGGTGAGTGAAGCGCGTACTAACCTTGAAGGTCGTGGCCAACGTACCTTACTGTTTGTTGACGAAGTACATCGTTTTAATAAATCTCAGCAAGATGCGTTTTTACCACATATAGAGGACGGTACCTTTATTTTTGTTGGTGCTACCACCGAGAATCCCTCGTTTGCACTAAACAATGCGATTTTATCGCGAGCACGAGTATATGTCCTAAAATCGCTGCAAGACACTGATTTACATCTTGTTATTGAGCGAGCGCTTGCAAGCGATGATGAACTGAAAAATAAAACGGTGGTACTTGCACAAAATGCTAAACAAGCGTTGTGCCAAGCCAGTGATGGCGATGCTCGTAAAGTGCTTAATTTACTTGAGCAGGCGATTGATTTAACCGTAGAGCAAAACGGCCAATACCTAGTTGATGAGCACGTACTCAGTCAAGTATTGCCAACGCATTTAGCCAAGTATGACAAAGGGGGGGATGAATTTTACGATTTGATCTCAGCCTTTCATAAGTCAGTTCGAGGTAGCTCCCCAGATGGTGCTTTGTATTGGTATTGTCGTATTTTAGCCGGTGGCGGCGATCCGCTGTATGTTGCAAGGCGGTTACTCGCCATCGCCACTGAAGATATTGGTAATGCTGATCCGCGTGCCATGGAAGTGGCCCTCAATGCATGGGATATATTTCAGCGAGTTGGACCAAGTGAAGGCGAGCGTGCAATTGCACAAGCTACGATTTACCTAGCTAGCGCACCGAAGAGTAATGCGGTGTACGCGGCGTTTAATCAAGCCAAGGCGGATGCGCAGAACGAGCCTAGCTATCCGGTGCCAGAGCATTTACGTAATGCACCAACTAACTTAATGAAAGACTTAGGCTATGGTGCTGAGTATCGCTATGCGCACAATGAAGAAGGCGGCTATGCTGCAGGAGAAAAGTACTTTCCAGAGCAGATAGCCGATAAGCAATATTACTTTCCAACGGATCGTGGCTTAGAACAAAAAATAAAGCAAAAGCTCGACTATTTGAAAGAGCGCGATCATCACAGTGACATAAAACGCTATGACAAGCCTTAAGATATATCTCATGATTGCCGCAGGAGGAGCCTCAGGTGCCTGTTTACGGTTTTTTATTAGTGAAACCATGCTAAAACTACTTGGTAGGGGATTCCCTTTTGGCACGTTGACGGTTAATATTCTTGGTTCATTGTTGATGGGCGTATTATACGGTTTGATAGAGCGCGAAATTATCACCGTTAGCCCCGCTAAAACCCTTATAGGGATTGGCTTTCTAGGTGCTTTGACCACCTTCTCGACATTTTCAATGGATTCGTTGTTGTTATTACAACAAGGTCACTTTTTTAAAATGGCCCTCAATATCACCTTAAATGTGGTGGTGTGTATTTTTATGGCTTGGCTGGGCCTTCAGCTGGTAATGCAAAAAGGTTAAAAACTAACATGTTAGATTCTAAATTATTACGTCAAGATCTCGAGCAAACAGCTGCGCGTCTAGCAGCACGTGGTTACGAGCTAGATACTGCGACTGTCAGCGCACTTGAAGAAAAACGCAAAACATTACAAGTAAAAACACAAGAATTACAAAGTGAGCGTAACAGTAGCTCCAAAGCGATTGGCCAAGCTAAAGCTAAAGGCGAAGATGCACAACCATTGTTAGATGCAGTAAGCAACTTAGGCGCGCAACTTGATAGTGTTAAAGCTGAGCAAGACGCTATTTTAGAAGAGCTCAAGCAAATTTCTTTAGCTATCCCCAATTTACCTGATGAATCAGTACCAGCGGGCGCTGACGAATCTGACAACGTTGAGATTTCAACCTGGGGCGAGCCTAAAAAGTATGATTTTGCAGTAAAAGATCATGTAGACTTAGGACAAGATCTAAACGGCCTTGATTTTGAAATGGGCGTTAAAATTACCGGTTCACGCTTTACTGTAATGCGCGGCGCAATGGCTCGCATGCACCGTGCACTAGTGCAATTTATGCTAGACACGCATACAGATAAAAACGGTTATACAGAAATGTACGTACCGTATTTAGTAAACCGCGACAGTTTATACGGTACAGGCCAATTACCTAAGTTTGCAGAAGACTTATTCCATACTAAAGGTCTTGTAAATGATGACGGTGAAGAGCAAGAAGGTTTTAGCTTAATTCCTACTGCAGAAGTACCACTGACAAACAGCGCGCGTGACGAAATTTACGACGAAAAAGATTTACCAATTCGTTTAACTGCCCACACTCCGTGTTTTAGAAGTGAAGCTGGCAGTTATGGCCGTGATACTCGTGGCCTTATTCGTCAGCACCAGTTCGATAAAGTTGAGCTAGTACAGCTGGTAAAACCAGAAGATTCAATGCAAGCATTGGAAGAGCTAACAGGTCACGCAGAGCAAATATTACAAGCGCTAGAGCTACCATACCGTAAAGTAATTTTATGTATGGGTGACATGGGCTTTGGCTCAGCAAAAACCTACGATTTAGAAGTATGGTTACCAGCGCAAGATACCTACCGTGAAATCTCATCATGTTCAAACATGGTTGATTTCCAAGCGCGCCGTATGCAAGCACGTTTTCGTCGCGCGGGTGAGAAGAAGCCAGAGTTACTGCATACACTCAATGGCTCAGGCCTAGCAGTAGGACGTACTTTAGTGGCTATCTTAGAAAACTACCAACAAGCGGATGGTTCAGTAGTCGTGCCTGAAGTACTTCGTTCATATATGAACGGCCTTGAAGTAATTAAATAAGCTTTAGAGCTGTAAGCTTTAAGAAGAGAAGCCGCTGTTTGTAATGAACAGTGGCTTTTTTGTAAGTTCAATTTATAGGTGCAAGGTTAAAGGCGAGCGAAAAAGTTAGTTAACTTGAACTTTGGTTAAGAGATTTACTCAGATACTTATTAAAAGTATTAATATTATTTTTATTCTCCTAAGCTCAGGTTAGTTATCTAGGGTGATTAAAAATCATTTAAAAGAGTAACGTAAAATGCGTTTTAATACCGACGTATATTGCTTAAAAAATCCACCTGTGTTGTAAGCAATACCATGTTTTTTTAGTACGGCTTGCACCTTAGGAGCAACTTCTTGATAGCGCGATGATGGCATGTCAGGAAATAAATGGTGCTCTATTTGACAGCTCAAATGCCCCGTTAATATATGAAACCAATTAGCGCCGTTAATATTTGATGAACCTAAAACTTGGCGATAATACCACTGACCTTGAGTTTCATTTACGCAGTCTTGCTCGTTAAAGGTTTTAGTTTCTTCGGTAAAGTGACCACAAAAGATGATGGTTGATGTCCACAAATTACGAATTAAATTAGCAAGAAAATTACCAGCTAAAACCCACAAAAATAATGGACCAGCTAATAGCGGGAATAACGCGTAATCTTTAGTTAACTGGCGCGCACCTTTACTAAAAAAGCGTCGTTTTAACATCGCGTGAGACACGTCAGTTTCGCGGCTTTCTTTCTTTTTACCCATAAATACACGCTCAGCTGCCAGCTCATGGTATGACACACCCCATTGAAACAATACAGTTAAGTTTATATAGGTAATAAACTGCCATATATTTTTCAAACGCCATTTAAAGTCATTACTCAAGCGTAGCAAACCATACCCAAAGTCACGGTCTTTACCAATAATATTGGTGTAGGTATGATGCTCAAAGTTATGCACGCGGTGCCAGCTTTGGCCATCACATGCTATGTCCCATTCATAGTGTTGGGAGTTAAGTTGTTTGTCGTTCATCCAGTCGTATTGGCCATGCATGACATTGTGACCAATTTCCATATTATCAAGGATTTTAGCTAATGCGAGTAGCAATACTCCCGCAACCCATAGCAATGGTTGAATAAACCCAAGCATTAATAGAATACGTCCGCTCCATTCACATAGGCGCTGTTTACGTACAATAGAGCGAATATAGTCGGCATCTTTTTGACCCACTTTATCAAGCGTCTGCATTTTTATAGCATCTAATTCGCTTGCTAGTTGCTCATAGTTAATAGTTTTCATAATTGTAACTCCAAATCACTAACAGGTTGGCTGACACACAGTTGAATGAGCTGTTCGCCGTTATCTGATAGTTCACCAGTTTTTAAATTACGTACCACGCCAGACTTTTTAATACATTGACACTGATGACAAATTCCAATGCCACAGCCGCGTTTTACTGGCAGCTGTTTTGCTTCAAACTGTGTTAGTAGCACATCAGTATTTGTTACAACATGTGCATAGTTATTAATTTTAACATTAAGTTGGCCTGCGTTATGGGTGCTTGGCAGGGCTAAACCGAAAGCTTCTTGGTTATAATTTAATGCGTGTTTTTTAGCAAAATCACTGACCGTTTGCATAAAGGTTAAAGGACCACAACAATAAACATCAGGTTTTTCTGCGAGGTTAATATGGCTGGTAATCTGATTTGATTGTTCGCGGGTTAATAATAAAAATGAAAAGTGCTTAAATCGCAGAGCCAATTCGCTAAGTTCATCAACACATTGATGTTCAGACATTTTTGCGTAATACACTAATATGACATTGGTGGATATTTGGCCAAGATGTTCGTCAAGCATAGCGAGTATTGGCGTGATACCAGAGCCTCCCGCGATAAAAGTGACTGGTGCGCCAGTGTTTTTAAATATAAATTCACCACTTGGCGCGGTGATACTACACCACGAACCAGCTTGCAGTGTTTCTTTAAGTAAACCAGTAAAGCGCCCGAGTGCATTTGTTTTAATTAGTAAGCGCACAAGCCCAGTGTTTTTAAATTGTTGAGCGCTTGAAGCAATAGTAAAAACACGCGTTAATAACCGCCCATTTATTTCAACTGTTAAGCTAATATGCTGTCCAGCAATGTGAACAGGCCATTGTTTACTTGGCTTAAGTTGAATACTTAAATATTCACCCTTGTGTGATTCTGTATGGATCACTTGTGCTCTAAATTGGCCTGCACGCCATGCAGGTTTAAATACCTGCATAATTGGTTCTATATAACCTGCAAAACTTTGATGGTGTAAAAACCATTTTGAAAATTGGTCTAATGCCTGCGTAAACATCGTCATTACATCTCTTTCTAAACCGAGTGCTTATTGGCCTGTGTTTTCTTTATTTAAGGGTAAGCACTGCAATAATTACTTTAATAATTTGAGCGTACACCTGTAAGTTCAAATTTCAGCGCACAAGTGTACCTTGAAATTTTTGATTTTCAATACGTATAGAGTAATTATTCTATTGTTTTTATTTGTAACTTACGTAAGGCACGTTAAATTGCGGAATATAAAATGATAAGCATAGAATTATTTAAAGCTTCAACTATCTGATTTTTAGTATTTATATTTCATGTGGTTATAGAGGCACTTTTAGGCTGCAAACTTATCAACCTGCAATGGTAACCAAATAATCATAATGTTAAAGCGAGCCATGAATATCTGTTGCATTCAACCTTTTTTCACCTTGTGATTATTTTTCAAAATGGTTTAATACGGCTAACCATATTCCTTTAATAAAGCTTTGGTTATTTGGACTTTTTAGGTTTACGCGACAGCAAATCACACGAGTAATTATTGAAGTTGAAAAGACTAAGTGATTGAATAAAAGTAGGAATTAGACTATGGTTGATATATTAATAATAAATAAAAATGAGCAATTCTATAGGTTCCTTTTGTATCTACAAGGATTGAGTAAGTGCCTAAGTCAGTATCAATTACAATCAGTGATGAGTTTTCCAGAATCAAATTACTAAAAAATAGAACGCCAGAAACATCTGAAGAAGAAGCAAAAAATGCATTTGCTCTTTTATCTGAATATAGAGATGGTGGAGTATACATAGCAAATTATTCTGGGTCGAGTGAGTGGGAAAGGCACCCAATAGGTGACGAGTTCGTTCAGGTTCTCGGTGGTGAAACGACCTTGATTCTTTTAGACGGGGAAATCGAGCAGCGCAATACATTATTTTCAGGTCAAATGTTGGTAATTCCAAAGGGGGGTTGGCATCGTTTTGAATCACCTAATGGCGTTAAAGTAATGACTATAACACCACAACCTACCGAACACAGTTTAGAGTTGCCAGTTGGTATGTAATGACGGTGTTATTGATGTCGAGTATTTACAATAAATCCCGAACTGTCGGTATTTCATTTGTCTTACTGCCAACTGTTTGGTGGAATAACGTGAGACCTGCCTCACAATTAACTGCTGAGACAAGGTGTGATTTATCAGCAATGTGTTTACTTGCTCCGTGAATAGTTTTGCCATCGAAGGCAATGATAGGATGGGCTGATTTAACGCGGTTTTGATTGACCCAGCTGTACATCGGCAGTAGTAATAAGTCAGTATCAACAGCTCTAAAAATCCGAGCAATACTATGTCGAGTGGGTATATCATTTTCGAAAGAGCGAAATCCCCTTAACTGATCAAGCTTACTATCACCATATACATCAATGTTTTACCAGTTTCCCCCCCGATTTGACGGCAGTAATAATCAGAAAAAGCACATCAAATAAATTATTATGCTGATTTATATGTGAACGATTGTCTTTGACGAGCTCTAAATGTGAGAAGAGTGACATAGTAAGTTTAAGATAATGAAATTTATGTATTAGGTCATAAATAGTGTTTATTTACAAAGTGTGATCCCCGCATGACTCAATAGGTGAGTTATGCGTTAGCAGAAGGACTTGCCTCGTGAATATTTATTCATGTTTTATTAATCATATAAATGTATAATCCAATTAAGAAATTTCAAATTATATTTTGACTTTTCTTAACCGCTCACTGCATTATTGAAATAATGATTACATTTAAGAAGGAATATGAGTAGTCATGGATAACTATATCAACAATATCGTTTTAGCATCTCCTAAGCAGTTATTAGAACGCTTTCAACAAAGTAAAACTGACTATGACACAGAATTTCACATTATAGTCGCTGACAGGTACAATAATCGCTATTCTGGTTTCTTTATAAAATATGACCCTGAAATTAAAATGGTATTGCTAACTGATAAAGAGCGTGAAATTTCTTTTATTGATACAGATAGTATTGTAAATATTTCTATTTATGATTTCGCAAAGCATGAGCGCTTTTTATTAGGCCAAGAACCGATTAAACTAGTATCTCCATTTAAAGCAGATGATATTGAAACGTCTGTAACTTTAATTAAGTCTGCGCTTAATAACACTCATGGGCTTGACTTTAATTTCACTATTGATGATGTGTCAGCTGAAAACACTGACAAAATTAAAGCTATTCTAGAAGTGCTTGGTGATACTCTTATGGCTGTTGCTAATGATGACTTCAGTAAAGAATATATTAGTCAAATAACCGATTTTTATATTAAAAATGAGCCAAGAGATGGCGTTCGCTTTAAAAAAACGAATTCTACAATTTTGGTGAGATTCAATTTTGAAGGTGAGCTTCCGGCTGAACTTCAAACAAAAATTGAAAACGGAATAAACAACGTATTCTGATTTATTCAAATTTTTATATGTACTTTTCAACTCAAAATAAGGAATGATAATGGGACTTAAAGAGAAAAAAGCAGCAAGAGATTTCCAAGAAAACAACCTTGAAGATCTAAAGAAAAAAGTTTTTGATGCTGCAAAATTTGAATTTGAAATAGAAATTGATTGGGATAGTTTGTCAGTTGATAATTATGCTCATCTTTATAGTCAGACTTGGACTCAAATTTACTTCGAGCCAATGATTATTGCGTTCAGCAAAATGTGTGCTGATAGCTTTTCTCAAGAAGCAATTCAAGACGATTTGAAAAAAGTTGTTATTCAAAATATTGGTGATATCAGCAATGCCAATAAATACTCTTCATACAGCAATGGCGTGTTGACATTAAACCATTCATCAATTGCCAATGCAGAAAACCAAATTGAAGATCGCGCAAAAGCTCTACAAGATACTGTAGAAAATGCTCTTTAATTAAAATTAAGCCATGTGCATAATGATTTATTAGTTTATGTGCATGGTTTTTTTAGCTAAAACACCTCAGTAAATATATTCCCATCAAATTACCCGTGCATTTTATGATGCTATAGTCTGTTCTTAGAACACAAAGGTTGTTTAACTATTTGCATAGGAAACGGCGATAAAATATGGCGATATTTTAAATCTATTAACCTTGTAATGGTTAAAATATTAGAAGCTTTGAAAGCTGATAATACTAATTGATAAGGTTTTTCTGTAATTTTCGATCCAAAGCTGAATAGGCGAATAATTTTTGATGATTATAATGAAGTATTTTATATGTTGTGGTTCATTAGAAATACCTTTAATTAGTGCAGATTTAATGGCCTCTGCAGAGCTTTCAAGTACTGACATTATGTTCCTGCTATGGGATAGATAACGATCGGAATATACAAAAACAAGAGAACAGAACAGGTATTTCTTTTTCCTTCACCTGCATATTCACCCCAGTAAAATATAATAATCCTCATTTCCAATGCGGTGACAACTAAAATGATATGGAAAAATATATTTTTTCCCGCATTAAATCAGTTAAAGAAAAACCTTGTCATCTCAACAGCACACTGATTGAATAATCTGCTTACTTTGGCGTTATCAGCAGCAATTTTGCATCTTTTCCATCGGTTAACACCGCGATATTACCCTCGGTTGTAACAAATACATCCCGCAAACGCCCAGTTACCTCTGGTAAAACATGAGTCTGGGTAAGTTCACCATTCGCTAAATTAACGCTGTAGAGCTTTTTATCGACCAGCGTAGTGATTAGCACATGCTGTTGTAGTGAGGGAAAAGCTAAATGCTTTGAGCCATAATAAGCCATGCCAGAAGGGGCGATTGAGGGCGTCCAATCAACCGTTGGTTTAGCCATTCCAGGGTATTCTCTAAACGGTGAAATACGTGCTTGTGAGTAATCATCTCCGTTGGTGATCACCGGCCAGCCGTAATTGGTGCTTGGGGTTAAATAGTTTAGTTCGTCGCCGCCTGCGGGGCCGTGTTCGTGGCTAACAATTTGCTGTGTATCGTAATCATAAACCAAGCCTTGCAAGTTACGGTGCCCGAGTGAGTACACAGCATGAGCTGCAGGATTTTTGTGATTAATAAATGGGTTATCGTTTGGTATCGTGCCGTTTAAGTTTATGCGTAATGTTTTGCCAAGTTGACTGGTCATAACCTGTGCTTGCTCACGGTAGTCAAAGCCATCGCCACTTGAAAATAATAAGGTATTATCGGGTAGTACAAGAGCGCGGCCAGAGTAATGCTGCGGTGTGTCTTTATCTGTGGCAACCTTATAAATAATTTTTGGCGTTGAAAATTGCGCACCATCAAACGTAGCTTTGGCAATAACTAGCCTGTTTGCATCAAGCTCACCTTGAGCGTAAGTGAATATAATTTCTTTTGATTCACTGTAATTTGGCGAAAGCACTATATCGAGTAGGCCGCCTTGGCCTGCAACGTATAAGCCCTCGAAATCTAGTTTAACTCGGGTTTGTTGGTTGTTTTTAATGATAACAATATGACCATCACGTTCTGTGACTAACCAGGTATTGTTTGGGAGTTTAACCATGCTCCACGGTGAATTGAGTCCCGTTGCTAAGGTATCAGCAGTGTATTGCTGTTTTGGTAACTCGGCACTGGCGTTACAAGAAAACGCTAAAAGCGAGAGTAGAGTAATACAACGTAGAGATTGTTTACCCTGCAAGCCTTTGCTACTGTAAGAAAAAAGTTTCATTTTAAGTTGAGATAACCATGTCGTTTTTAACACGTATACTCCCTTCATTTTTAGTTTCTTGGTTACTTACATTTACACTCGCTAGCTTGTTTCATAGTCAATACGTTGTCAATCAATTAGTTAATGTGGGTGTTGTGGTGGGCTTTAATGACCGTGTTAACTTAACCCTTGAAGATTGGCTCGGCTTGCTACCGACCTATGGCGCTATTATTGCTATTGCACTTGCCATCGCGTTTTCGGTTACCTGGCTTATTGCTAAAAAAGTTAAAAAACAAGGTGCGCAATTATTTGTAATTGCGGGTATTGTGGCGTTTGCTACGGCTTTAATTGCTATTGAGTCAATTATGAATATTACTATTATAGCGGGCGCAAGAGGCTGGGGTTTTTATATGCAGCTGCTTGCAGGGGCTGTAGGGGGTTATGTTTTTGCTAAGTTGAGCAATGGTTGTCATAGTAAAAATGAACTCATCTAGTTTTACACAGAGATAATCATTAAGGTTTTTAATTATTCTTTAAGATTTGATGCACAGCGGATGCAAAGCTATAGAAATAACCTGAGGCCTCACCTTTGTAGCTTTTCAATTAATTGAGGCTTGAACTTGTTGGTTGGTATTGTCCTTGTTGCATAAAATCTTCTAAAAACCATGCAGCAAATTCATGTCGGCCTTCTACATCGGCTTTGCTGTAAATATCGGACGCTTGTTGGCGTACGGTTTTTTCTTTTGTGTTTCTTAGTGCGCTTATTTCTTTAAAGCTTAAGCCTTTAAGTAATAACATCGCGACTTCTTGCTCACTGCGAGTCAATGTCCATTGTGAAAATTGGGTTTGAATAACACCACTGTATTCATGACGCGCATCCATCATTGCCTGTGATATGTTTTTAAGTTCTTTTTTTGAATTCACTAATTCTTGTTTCAGCGCATTAATATTGGCAGTACGCGCACGAATATCGCTAATTAAGTAAATAGCACAGGCTGCAGAAATGACAACGATTAAGCCCTCAGAAAAAATATGCCACTGCGGCACGCCTAAATGTATATCCGTTAGTACATCAAAAAAGTTTAGCACCATTATTATTAACAAGGTGGCTGCTATTAACTTGTCTCTCATTAAAACCTCCATTATCAATGCTTTATAAATACAATGGACAAATGTACCATAGCGTAATTTTCGCTATTTTTGGGTATGTTAAGGCGTTTGCCTGATGATTTAACAGTCTAAAAAAGTCATGGTTGATTCTATAAAATTAATCAAATGTGAACAAACTAAATGCTGTTAAATTTTACAAAAAAAATGCGTCATTTTTTGCGTATTCAATATACGTTATTTTTCTTCTTTACGGTGACTTTATTAACATTTAATCCTGTGTTTGCTTCGCAAAATTTAGCACCTGTAGGGCTTTCTTCACTCAGTGGTTTTGATGTTGAATTTGCGCCGATTCAAAAAACAGAGTTTATTAACGGGCAAAGTTTAATTGGTGAAGTTAATTTCAAACCTGGTGTCAATTATACGGTGCTGTTTGCGTTTGATATACAGCAGGTTCGTTACTTATACCCTAACGGCAGCATGGTTGAAAAGGGCGCCACTATTGCAAGCGTTGAGGGCAGTGATGTACACCATTTTTTAGATGCCTATCAATCAGCAAAAGACATGCTCGCTATTGCTAAAAGCCATTACGACATAAACCAACAACACTTAAAAAACAAAATAATAAGAAGTTCTGAATGGGTTGAAATCACAAAAAGCTATTTTGAAGCCAAGCTAAATTTTGAACATATGCAACATCAAATGGCATTTTTAAACATTGATGATAATGAAAACGTGACCTTAGTGAGTCCAAAAACGGGCATTTTAAAACTCACTAATGAGTCGGGAAACCGTGTGATGGGTGACACCGCGTTTGATATTATCGATGCAAGTAGTATTCGCGTTAAGATTAAAGTCCCTCTTAGTTTTTCCAACACGTTAGCGCATTTCAAGCTGTCAGAAAGTTGCAGCTTAAATATTGAGAGCTATGACAGTATTGCAGATAAATACCATCAAATAGTGTGGGCGTCGCCAAGCTCAAATGAGTGCCAGCTTAGACTGGGGCAAACTATCAAAGTCACACCGGTAAATAAATTAACGGGCTTTAAAATAGCAAAGTCAGCGGTGTTTGAATTTGAAGATGTTAATTACATTGCTTTAAAGTCTGGCGATAAGCTTGAGTTACTGCCGATTGAGCTCAAGGGTACACAAGGCAAAGACTATGTATTTACTGCTAACAAAAACCTAGATGATCAGCAGGTACTAATAAGCTCGGTAAGTGCGCTACAGGGTATGTTGCTTCACTTAGGGAGAGAGTAAATGTTAAACCAGCTTATTAAGTTTTCACTTACTCAGCGTTTGTTTGTTAGTATTTTTGTTATTGTTGCTATGGCCATTGGTGCTAAATCTTGGTTAAGTATTCCGGTGGATGCTTTTCCAGAAATATCGCCCACCCAAGTTAAAATAGTTTACAAATTACCCGGCATGAACGCCCTTGAAATAGAATCGCAAGTAACACGGGTGATTGAAACCGAATTACTGGGTATTCCGTCACAGCAAATGCTGCGCTCTACCACTAAGTATTCTATTACCGATATTACCATTGACTTTGAAGAGGGCACCGACATTTATTGGGCGCGTCAGCAAGTGAATGAGCGTTTATTAAATATTTTGCCCACCTTGCCCAGTAATATTAGTGGCGGCATGGCGCCAATGAGCACGCCTTTGAGCGAGGTGTTCATGTTTACCATAGAAAGTACTCACTTATCGCTGATTGAAAAAAGAGAGCTTTTAGATTGGCAAATTCGTCCATTACTGCGCACTGTAACCGGCGTTGCTGATGTAAATAGCCTTGGCGGCTTTTCAAAAACTTATGAAATACTTCCCAATACTTTATTGATGCAACAGCATCAAGTCAGCTTTGATGAAATGAAGTTGGCAATCACGAAAACGAATCAAAACGGTGGCATAGGGCGCTTAGAAAAAGGCAACGACACCTTAATTCTGCGCACTGAGGGCAAATACACCGATATAACCGCCATTGAAAATACCGTGATTAAGTCCACTCAAAATAAGGTTATTCGGTTAAGTGATATTGCCACGGTACATGTTGGCAGTTTAACCCGTTATGGCGCAGTTACTAAAAACAGTGAAGAGGCGGTACAAGGGCTTATAATTGCGCTTAAAAATAGTAATACAGCGCAAGTTGTTGAAGATGTAAAAGATAAGCTTCGCACTATTGAAGCGTCATTACCGCAAGGCACAAAAATTAATGTGTTTTACGACCGTTCTAACTTAATAAATACCGCAATTAGCACCATTACCAGCGCATTAGGCCAAGCGATTATTTTAGTGATAGTGCTACTTGCCTTGTTTTTAGGTGATATTCGCTCTTCATTGGTGGTGTCTTTGTCTTTACCTATGTCGGCATTGCTGACATTTATAATGATGAAGCAGTTTGATTTATCGGCTAATTTAATGAGTTTAGGTGGCTTAGTGATTGCCATTGGTATGCTGGTGGACTCATCGGTAGTTATTGTTGAAAACATAGTGAATCGGTTGGCTAATAATCAGCACCTCCCTCGGCTGCATGTTATTTATCGCGCCTGTAAAGAAGTCGCGGCGCCAGTGTTCTCAGGCACAATCATTATAATTATCGTGTTTTCACCGCTATTAATGCTAACAGGGTTAGAAGGCAAGTTATTTACCCCAGTGGCGCTCACTATCGTGTTTGCCATGCTTAGTGCGCTGTTGTTGTCGTTAACGGTTATTCCAATTTTAGCCTCATTGTTATTAAAAAATGAACCCGTAACCCAGCCTAAAATGGTCACGCTATTACAAGGTTTTTATACTAAAACACTTGCTCGTGCAATTAAAAAGCCGGTGGCAATAAGTGTTATATCAGTTGCTGTTTTAGTGCTCAGTGGGGTGTTATTTCAGGGGCTTGGTAAAAGCTTTATGCCCGTTTTAGATGAAGGCGACATTATTGTGCAACTGGAAAAATCGCCGAGTATTTCCTTGCAAGCCTCGCTGGATATCGATAAACAAATTGAAGCCACACTGTTAAAAAACACCCCAGAAATCGTACAAATTGTTGCCCGTACCGGCTCCGATGAACTCGGGCTTGATCCTATGGGGTTAAACGAAACCGATGTATTTATGGAATTAGCGCCAAAAGATACGTGGCGTTTTGACTCCAAAGTGCTGCTAATCGAGGATATTCGACAAACACTTGCGCAATTTCCAGGAGTAAATATTGGCTTTACTCAGCCAATACAAATGCGGGTATCAGAAATGCTCACCGGTGGCACCGGTGATATTTCGATTAAAGTATTCGGTAATGACATTGCGACACTTGCCTCATTAGCTGAAAAAGTCACTGCACTTGCCACTAATATTGACGGCGCAAGTGATGTGCAAATGGCGCTTATTGAAGGGGGTAAATACGTAAATATTAAACTTATTCCTGAGGTTGCCAGTCAGTTTGGTTTAACCACCGAAGGATTAAGCGATTATTTAAAGTCGCAATTAGAAGGCCTACAGGTATCGGCACTGCAAGAAGGAAACCGCGTGATCCCAATTGTGTTTAATGCACAAAAAGGCGAAAGCGCAGCACACTTTGAGTTATCGTCAATGAGCGCATTAAAGCAAAAGCTAATTTTAATGCCCGACAACAGCCTACTACCACTTGAAGAGGTGGCTAATATTAGCTTTAAAACGGGGCCATTGTTAATAGAGCGAGAAAAAGCAAAGCGCTTTGCTTCTGTAAGCGTTAATGTGGATAACCGCGATGTGGTTAGTTATGTGAATGAACTGGAAGCTAAAATTAATAGCAGCATAAAATTACCCAGTGGTTTTACCTTGTCGTTTGGTGGCGAATTTGAAAGCCAGCAACGTGCAACACAAAACTTGCTGGTGCTTATTCCGGTGGCATTAATACTGATTTTCATTATTTTATTTACCACGTTTAAATCCTTATCTAAATCAACGCTGATAATTGCTAATATTCCGTTTGCATTAATGGGAGGAGTGATTGCCCTATTTATTAGTAATGAATACCTCTCGGTGCCTGCATCGGTTGGTTTTGTTGCTTTACTTGGCGTAGCGGTACTCAATGGTATTGTGATGATCAGCTACTTTGAGCAAATGAAAATGTTTTCTGCCAATGTAACGCAGCGCATTTTAGATGGCGCAAGCAGACGCCTTCGCCCAGTGTTAATGACAGCCACAACCGCCATGTTTGGTTTACTGCCACTGGTATTTGCCACCGGCCCTGGCGCTGAGATTCAAAAACCATTGGCAATTGTGGTTATTGGCGGGTTAATTACCTCAACAATTACAACACTTTATTTATTACCTATCTTTTATGGTTGGTTGGAGAAAAAACATGGCTGAACAGTTACTTTTTACCCTAAATGTACCCACATACATAAAAGATGACGTGGTTGATATATTAATTGGCATAGACTGCATTACCGGCTTTAACTTAAAAAACATTGAAGGCTACAGTAAAGAGCACAGTGAATTTGATATTGCCGAGCAAGTAGAAGGGCATCGCAGTTTTTATCAGTTTGAGGTGCATATATTATTAGCGCAGCTGCAAACAATTAAAACGGCATTAAGCCCTGTGTGCCAATACACCTCATTAAAATATTGGGTTACGCCTATTGTTGAAAGCGGGCACCTTAGATAGTGTAGTTAGAATTATAGGCTGTTGCTTCGAGCAGCCTCTTTTTATAACTAAATACAAAATAGCTAAAAAGAGGTCACAATATTGCTATAAGTTAATATTGTTCGAAAAAGTTATTAGTGTAGATCTAGCAACTATACTATGCCATTGCTAAAGCGCTATTTAGCAATGCTGGCTTTTTCATTCGTGCTTAGGCTTGGTTCGCAATATGCGTTATCTACAGGCTCTAGAGTTATTTTACCTCCAGCATTTACTACTACACATTGCGTATTTTTATCTAGTTTGTGCTTTTGAATAACAGTAAAGTCACCTTCGTTAGCTGCGTATAAGTTGTACTGGTATGCGGTATTTCCGCCTTCAAACAGGGCAGTAAATAAGCCCCCGACGAGGCCGCCAATAATTGCGCCGCCTACCATTTCTTCAGTATTACCATCTAGGTTGTCAACGAAGCCGAAGCCTGCGCCTGCTGCGATGCCTGTACCTACCTCAGATGATAGCGTTACTTGCTGCATTGACCCTACAGTAGCGTAATAGCGTTTAACCATTTGATTTTGATCATTACGGTCAATGCCTTGTGATGCACAGCCGGAAAGTAATAAAAAGATCAGTAAGCTTTTTTTCATGAGATGATTCCATTTATGTTCATGTCGATAAGTTATTATCATAGCGGTCAAAATTGAAAAAATATGTGTGGGCTTTGTGTGTTGTTGTTTTAAGTTGTAAGAAAGTGTGGGTAACCTTGTTTGCGACATAGATAAGTTAATGCGTTGTTTAGGTGAGAATTCAATAATACTTTTGCTGGTATGGTTTTATTTTTATTTATGAAGAGCGGGATAGTTTTAGCAAATTAATTGAGTAGGTATGTACTTTATTACGACACACAATAGCAAACTCATGCTTGCTATTGTGTGTTGTAATTAAATAATAAATTCGTAAATTCGTAAATTCGTAAATTTTTACATTTGATTAGTTAAATAGTAAATCGTAATACAAGGTTATTGAGTTGCTCTGCTAATTTTGCAAGCTCAGTACTAGAAGCATTCGTTTGTTCCGAACCATCAGAGCTTTGAATTGATAAGTCGCGAATATAAACTAAATTTTTATCTACTTCTCTTGCAACGGTTGTTTGCTCTTCAGCAGCGCTAGCAACAGTTATATTTTGATTACTAATTTGACTTATCAAACCGGTTATTTCGCTAAATGCCGCTCCTGCATCATTTGCTATCAGCAGCGTACCTTCAGCTAGTTGATTACTGTTATTCATATTCACAACAGCTTGGCTTGTCTCTGACTGAACAGTCTGAATCATTTGCTCAATTTCTTTAGTAGATTCTTGTGTTCGATGAGCAAGAGCTCTTACTTCATCAGCTACGACAGCAAAACCGCGACCACTCTCTCCAGCGCATGCAGCTTCGATAGCGGCATTTAACGCTAACAGATTCGTTTGATCTGCTATCGCTCTAATCACATCAAGTACTGACTCTATATTTTTTATATTTGCGGCTAAGGTGGTAATACCAGCTGCTGAGTTTTGGATCTCTGAAACCAATGAACCTATTGTTTTGATGGTTTCGTTTATTTTAGCCTGGCCTAACTGTGCTTTTTCATCCGCAACCTCAGCATTGTCACTCGTAGAGTTTGCACTACGCGCAACCTCTTCAATGGCTGCTGTTAGTTCATTAACCGCCGTAGCTGCCTGCTCTAGCTGATCTCTTTGTTGGGTTGCAATTTGTGTAGACTGGTTAGTTACAACCGTTAACTGTTCAGAGGTTGTAGCCAGTTGCTGAGACGACCCACCAATTTGTGAAAGTGTTTCGCGTAATTGATTTTGCATGTCAGCTAATGCTTGAAGCATTTCACCCGCTTCATCGCTGTGAGAATCATTAATTCTTTCAGTTAAATCGCCTTTGGCCACGCGTCTTGCAACTGCAACAGCATAACGTAACGTAACGGGAGTGTTAAGCTGCGGCTGTAAAAGAAAGCAATAACACTAAGCAACATTAAAGTAATCACAATGCCACTAATAAGTGCTGCTTTTGAATTAAGGTATGTTTGCGTTGCTTCATCATTTATCTGATTAGCTCGAAGAATTTGATATTGAGATAATTTCTCTAATTCAGATATTAACAGCTCAGCAGCTGGCATAACTTTTTTACGTCGAAAAGTTAACGCTTCCTCTTCATTTTGTTGCTCATAAAGTCGAAACAACTTAGTAAATGTTGCAGTAAATTCATCATGCAAATTTATAACGTTATCAAGTTGCCTCTTCGCCTCATCTGAACGAACTAAAGCTGCCATGCGTTTTTCTGCACTTTTATAGTCACGTTCTTCTTTGTCTAATTGTCGTTGTATATCATTTCGTTCTTGTTGAGTTTTAGTGTCAGAAAGTTCAGTAATCAATAGCTGTGTATGCATTGAGTATCGTTCTAACTCAACCGCTGTTGTGAGTGCTGGAATTCGATGCAGGCTAATGACATCTGATATAGAGTTCAATTTTGATAATTGCATAATGGAAAATACCCCTAGAATCAGAGTAATCAAACCCAAAATCCCAAATCCCAAATGCCAAGGCTGAGCGCATGCCTATTTTTATATTTCTGATCATCGTGTACCTATATAAATATTTTATATTTATTGCAGTATTTAATAGCATGCTGCAATAACCGGGGGGATTTGTGTACTGATAACGATCAGTTCTAAATATCATTCAATGATACTTTTAAATGAGTGTGATCTAGTAATGTGGTTGTCATTGATCTATTTAAAACTCTTTAATTAGCCTAAAAAGTAACATTGTACAAAAATACTTTTTTAATGCTTTGTAATTAGATTTTACGGGTTTTAGGCTCCATATAAAAATAATTAATATGAGTCGTAACAGCCATATTTAAGACATCTAAATTTGATTTTTATCAAAGTTAATTTTAATTGTACTATTATATACTATGGTTTGACGTTGTTTCTATACCTGAATTAAATATAATAATTAACTGAATAAGTTACTTTTCTAAATACATTACTGCTTACAATTTGATTGCAATTCATTACCTTTGTTAAATTAATAGTTTCTTTATTGGTTTTTATTTGATTTCTTTAACAGAATCACTGCTAAAGTAAGTTGCCCATCTATGCTATTGTTATTGCAAGAAAATTTTAGATAAGTTTCCTCAATATAAAACGGTGCATAGTATTGTGTCTGATGTGCATGTTTATTAGTGAAAATTGAACCTATAAGCTTGATTTATATGTGCAAGGTTTGCGGGGAGTTATGGAGGCAAGCCTGTAAAAAGCGGTTTTCTTAGATAAAAATTTTTTACCATTATTTACTAACAGGTTGCGTGGAGCGCATACTTTGTTTAGTAAAGTATTTATAAGATAGTTACCCAACAATCTATAAATATTAATTTTTATGGTTTCTATATGACAATTAAAAACGAGGATGTTACAAGATGAAATTAGTTACGACTATATGTTTTACTTTGACGATGTTATCAGGCTGTATCGTTGTACCAACTAAGGACATGTCAGCAGTCAATAAATGTGAAATATCTTCTGACCGTAAGACATTAAAAATAATTAATGGCTTTGAGGATACCAATACCTACTATTCAATTAGTGGGATATTATTAGTCCCTATTACAGGCGTTGTATCTGGCGCCTATGTAGCAATAAATAATATATATCATCTTGGCGAAGAAAAAATTGTTTGTGGAGCTGCTAAAGAGAGCACATAGCAGAGGCAATAATGCCAAAAGCTTGTTAAAGTGAGCCTGTAACAGGCTCTTCGTAACCGGTAATGTAAAACTTAAACCACTTGAATAATTTGATCTTGACTCAAACGTGATTTTGGAAGCTTTGCATTATAGTCGGTTTGTGTTTCGTGATAACCAATGACAAGTGCGACTTCACAAATATAACCATCTAACTCATCCGCAAAAAGTTCACTAATTAGCGCGCTATCTACGCCTTCCATTGGTGTTGAATCAATACCTAAGCGCGCAACAGCATGCATAGTATTACCAAGTGCAAGGTAAGTTTGTGTTTTGGTCCATGCGGCATTATTGCCAGATGCGTCAGTATTTAAGTCAACAAATGCGTATGCGCCAAAGGCTTGCTCGCGATTTTCTGCTGGCGTACGGCCATTGGCGATATCAGTGTCAATCACTTTTGCATAATCTTCTCTGGTGTATTTCGGGTTGTAAGCAAACAAAATAATGTGTGATGCAGTTTTAATATGCGGCTGATTAAATTGAAACTTGTTAGCGAAAGTATCATGCATACGTTGTTTTGCTTGCTCAGACTCAATAACAATGAATTTCCATGGCTGCGAATTAATTGATGACGGAGATAAACGCATGGCTTGATAGATCACAGCTAAATCTTCTGCCGATACACGTTTAGTTGCATCATATTTTTTTGCTGTGTAACGCGCTTCTAAGTCGGTAATAATCGGGTGTGTCATAATTGGTTCCTGTAGCGAATAGCTTTATTTAATCAAAGCCCTTGAATGAGGCAGATGATAGCGCTTGCATTACTTTTGATAAACAGCATAATTATTGAATCATTATCAAATATATTTAGATAATATGCAGATTGACGATTTAAAACTTATTTTGAAAGTTGCTGAATTTAAAAGTATTACCCTTGCAGCGGCAAAACTTGATATGCGTACAGCAACCGCCAGTGCTGCTATCAAACGGGTGGAATCAACATTAGGTGTAGACCTATTTGTGCGTACAACACGTCATCTAAGGCTTTCTGCCGCAGGGGAGCGCTATATCCCACAGTGTGAGCAAGCAATAGCGATACTTGAGCAAGCTCGGCAGAACCTAAAAGGCGAACATGATGAGGTTGAAGGTGAGTTAAGGGTTGCATTATCTTCTGATCTTGGCCGTAATTTAGTTATCCCTTGGATTGATGAAATTATGGATAGTTACCCGAAGGTGAGCCTGCGCACACATATTAGTGATAGTAACGTGGATTTCTACCGAGATTCGGTGGATATAGCACTGCGTTATGGCTCGCCAACTGATGCCAATGTTTACGGGTTTAAAATTTGTAATATTCCACGTTTATTATGCGCCTCACCTGACTATATAAAACGTTATGGTGCGCCTATGTATCCAGATGATTTAGCACAGCATCAAGGGTTATTTTATCAACTGCAAGATATTATCAATAATGTTTGGGAATTTACCAATGGGCAAAAAAAATACAAAGTAAAAATGCAAGGCAAGCGTGCCTCAAATGATGGTGATTTAGTCAGGCGCTGGTGTGTTGCTGGCAAAGGGCTTGCCGTAAAATCGGCATTAGATATTGCTGATGATCTTCTTAACGATAGGGTAGTTACAGTGATGAATAATTACCAGCATACCTGTGGTGAGCTGTGGTTAATTTGTCCAAGCCGTCAATCAATAACGCCTGCAGTGCGTTTATTACGTGATATATGCAGAGAAAAAGCACGTACGATGATAAGCCAACTAATTGATAAAGGTATACTTGAACCTAGTGTTCTTGATGACTAATTACTTGAAATTATAAACTACTAACTCGCTTATGTTCGTAGCATAAGCGAGTTTAATGTTGCAGATTTTAAATAATATAACGCGACTTTTTAGAATTATTGTAGTTTTATAATTGCTTGCTTTGCGCTTTCACTGTCGGGGTTTAATTCAAGGGCGCGCTGGTAACTTTTTAATGCAAGTACGGGTTTATTAGCAGTTAAATACGCTTCACCCAGACTATCGTGAGTATTAGCAGAATCGGGGTATTTAGCAGCATTTAGTTCAAATACTGCGATTGCGGCATCGAGTTTTTTCATTGCTATTAATTCATAACCAAAGTAATTTATGCTTCTTTCTCGCAGCGGAACTTTTTGCTCATCCAATTGATTATATTTGCTTTTAAGCTGTGCAATACCGCCATTTTGCAAGGCATGATAAAGTTGGCTATCCACATTTTCAGTTGCACCGTCATAGGGCTTACCATAAAAAATATTGGTTAATCCTTTAGTCATAGGTGTCATTGGTGCACCGCCAGTGTTATTTAAAATTATCACCAGTAGCTGATCTTCAATAATACGGCTAATAAATGCATTAAACCCTTCGATACCACCGCCATGTTGTACTTGTGTCAATGGTTTACCATATTTATCAGCATCTAGCTGATTAACTTCCCAGCCAAGTGCGTAATTAAGCTGTTCAGATACGGTGTACATTTGTTTTTTTAGTTCTTTATTTATTAGCTTATTTGTGTACAGCGCTTGGTCCCACTTAACGAGATCGCGTGCGGTTGAGTATATTGACCCCGCTGCATAAGGGATCGACATATCTAGATAACCAGCATTAGTGTAACCGTCTAAGTTATTGCTATAACCAGATGCACGTTGGTTGATTATTTTTGCATGCGAATCGTAACCGGTGTTATGCATATTGAGTGGTTTAAAAATATTTTCTTGCAGTACATCTTGGTAACGTTGTTGAGTGACTTTTTCAATCACGGCGCCCAAAATAAAGTAGCCTGAATTGCTATAGCGAAATTGCGTGCCAGGCTCAAACAATAAATCATCACTACACAGTAATTTTATAAATTCATCTACACTGTAAGGGTTGCGACTGTATTCACTTCTGAAGGTCTTCGTTTGAGTATAATTACTAAGTCCTGATGTATGATTAAGTATTTGCCTAATGGTGATTTTATTTCCTATATCTTGGCGATAGTCGGGTAGGTAAGTAGCAAGGGGAGCATCAAGCTGTATTTTATTCTGCTGCGCTAACTGTAAAATAAGCAACGCAGTGAATTGCTTGGTAATTGAGCCTATTCGAAATTTAGTCTCGGCAGTATTTTTGATGTCCCATTCAAAATTGGCGTAGCCATAACTTTTTTCAAAAATAACCTTACCTTACCTTGCTTGGCGACCAGTACGTTGCCATTGAATTGTTTGAAACCATGAAATTGTTCAATAAATGCATCCATTTCTTTCGCGTGTTCGCCTGCAATTGCAGTGTGTGAGAGCAGTAGTAGAGCTGTCATAAAAATAGTGTGGTAAAACATATTCGAGGTGAGTTTCATGAGCTTCCTTGGTTTTTTAGTTTGTTTTATGTACTACTTTTACCGTGGATAAAATACAAAGTAAATTATTATCGTGTTGATTTTATGTGAATAAATTATATTTCATTGTTATTATAAGCATAAAAAAGCCCGAACTGTATACAGCTCGGGCTAGTTGGTTGGGATATAAAATTTTATAAAGGTGAGCGGTTTATTATAGTATTCACTTTGCTATGAATTGATTCACCATCTACCAGCGCTTCTTTTCCACGCCATTTACGAATTAATCGTTTAGCATCTTCTAGTGCGACATATTGACATGGGATCAGGATCAGCGTGATCACCGTGGCAAATAACACACCAAAGGCCAGTGATACTGCCATTGGGATGACAATTTTAGCTTGTAAGCTGGTTTCCATAATGATTGGTAATACGCCAATAAAGGTAGTGATTGAGGTGAGCATAATCGCTCTAAAACGACGTGCACCAGCTTGCATTACTGCGTCTTTTATTGCTACGCCATCAGCACGTGCTTTATTAACAAAGTCCACCATTACTAATGAATCGTTTACAACAACACCGGCTACAGCAATGATCCCGAAAATTGATAAGCCACTCATAGTCATGCCTAAAATCATATGGCCAAACATGGCACCAATAACCCCAAATGGGATCACTGACATAATAATCAATGGTTGTGAGTATGAGCGTAGTGGGATTGCCAATAACGCGAAGATAATCATCATTGAAAGAGCAAAATCACGCACTTGCTCAGCAACGCTATCCATTTCTTCTTGAATACGTCCAGCAACACTACTTTGTACACCTGGGTAGTTTTTCAGTAGTGCCGGTAAGTACTCATCACGTATTTCTTCAGCAATGGCAAAAGGTTCAACTTGGTCGGTATCAACTGCTGCCCATACGTTAACAGTACGCTTTGAGTTTTCGCGGCGAATACGGTTTACACCATCAACCAGTTTTACATCGGCAATTTCAGCCAAAGGTACTTCTGCGCCACTAGGTGTAATGATACGAGCACTGGCGATATCGCTGATCGAGTTACGAGCTTCTTCAGGGTAGCGGATCATTACTTTCACTTCCTCGCCGTCACGTAGAATACGCTGTGCTTCAAGGCCGTAGTAACTAAAGCTGACTTGTGAGGCAACATCGGCAAGGGTTAAACCCATGCTGTACGCCAGTGGTTTTAAGTCAAGCTGTACTTCATCTGTAGCGCTTTGCATTGAGTCATTTACATCACCCACACCTTCCATGGTGTTGAGTTTTTCTTTAAGTTTTGCTGCTACTTCTTTTAATTGTTTGGCATCCTTTCCTTCTAGGCGGAAGCTCACATCACCGTCGTCTCGACCACCATTCATAATACTGTCTTGAATGGTTAGTGTTTTCACACCCGGTAAAGGAGGCATTTGTTCACGCCATAGTGCGCTCAATGCAAAGGTATCGATAGGGCGTAACTCAGGATCAATTAATACCGCCATAATACTGGCATCGGTACGTCCACGTAAGCTAACGGAAAGATCGCGTACCATAGCTGTGCCATATTGCTCTTTAAGTTGTTTATCAACATTGATAATAACTTGCTCTATTTTTTGCGCGGTTTCTAGGGTTGCTTGTTCAGACGATGCTAAGTTCATTTCGACTGAGATACGTGGAAAGTCATGAGGAATTTTAGGGTTCGCTACAAACTTCACTAAACCACCGGCAAACATCCCAGCACTGACAATTAATACACAAATAAAACCAATAATTACGGTATAACGATAATGAATACAATGGCCAATAAATGGCGTGTAATAGTTATCAACAAACCGTTTTAAACCGCCATCCATCACTTTACGGAGGCGATGTAATGGGTTTTTCGGATTTGGTTCTCGGTGTTTCATTGCTGCTATGTGGGCTGGTAAAATAAGTTTTGATTCAATCAGAGAGAAAATCAAACACAGAATAATAACCCCGCCAATGGCTTTTGAAAACGCAGCACCAGGGCCACTTGCTAAAGTTTGCGGTAAAAAAGCGGCGATGGTAGTTAATACACCGAAGGTGGCAGGCATTGCGACGCGTTTAACACCACGTACTACGTTATCAAGAGAGTGGCCATGTTTTTCAATTTCAGCACTGGCTGATTCACCTACGACGATGGCGTCATCAACCACAATACCGAGCACTAATATAAAGGCAAATAGTGATGCTAAGTTGATGGTGACATCTAAAAAGCCCATCGGCATCATTAAAAACGCGCCTAGGAATGACACAGGTAAACCCATCATTACCCAAAATGCTAAGCGTAGGGGTAAAAATAGCGCAAGGACCACCATAACCAATAGACCACCCCACACCATGTTGTCGATCATCATGTCTAATCGACCCTCTAGGTAGTAGGTTAAATCGACAATCGGCGTGAGTTTAACACCCGCTGGAAGTTGACCTGCTTTATCATTAAGGTACTGCTTAAGAACTTTTGCAACTTTGGTAATATCTTGATCTTTTGAGGCATTTACTTCAAACGACAAGGAATTTTTACCATTGTATTTAGAGTATTGTAAGCCTTCTGCAAAACCATCGTTAATGGTTGCTACATCGCCTAAATACACTTGTGCACCATCAGGTAGTAATATCAATGGCAGTTTGGCAAATTCATCCCCTCGGTAAGCTTGTTTTTCAACCCGCATCGAAATATAGCCGTTTTCAGAGCGAATCTGACCTGCAGACATATTGGCTGAAAAAGCACGCACTGCATTCGCAATGTCTCTAAAAGTTAAACCATACTCACGAAGTTTATCAGGGCTAACTTCAATACCAATTTCATAGTCAAGGCCACCATTAAATTCAACTAAGTTAATTTGTGGCAGTGCTTGCAGTTCGTCTTTGATATTGTTGCCAAGTTCTTTGAGCTGATAATTGCTCATGTCACCGTATAAGGCGAGGATCATTACTTCTTGCTCAAACTTATCATGGCGCACAATAGGACGCTCCATGTCTGCAGGGAAGGTGTTGATTGCATCAATCTGCATTTTTACTTCATCGAGCACTTCTTTAGTATCATATTTTTCTTCAATTTCGATCCACGCTTGAGAATAACCGCGGTTTGAATAAGTAATTTTCCGTTTAATACCCTCTAGGCCTTCGAGAGCTTCTTCTACCTTGATGGTGATGCCTTCTTCTACTTCTTGTGGGGCAGCACCAGGGTAGACAGCTTGGACGCTGATCCAGTTATTTTCAAATTGTGGGAACATTTGTTTGCGAATAGAAAACGCGGTTAAAATACCACCCACTAAAATAAAAATCATTAATAGGTTTGCTGCAACAGGGTTGCGAGCAAACCAGGCAATTAAGCCTTTTTCGCTATGGATGGTCATGCTCTATTCCTCTTTCAGTGCAAGTTGAGTTGCAGCTGCAGGTTTATCAGAGTCATTTAGCTTTACTTGCATGCCTTCGGTTGGGAAATCTAAAGCCGAGGTGATCAATTGCTCACCATCATTTAAGCCTTGTGAAGCGATGACCATGCCATTTTGCTCTCTAATAATATTAAGAGGTTTGAACGAAAGAGTTAAATCATCATTCATTACCACTATTTTACCGTTTTTCACTAAGTGATGAGGAACGATAATCGCATTATCAAGCTCGCGGCCAGAAATGGTCGCATTGATATAAGAGCCAAAGCGCAGCGGTTGCTCACTGGCATAAGGTGTATTTACTTGCGCCACTAAATAGCTCATACGACTTTTTTGATCAATAACACCTTCGCTGCGGACAATTTTTGCCTGCCAAGTAGTTGGCTTACCAGCATAGTCTGCACTGAGTGTTACATTCGCGCCGATACCGCTATCGATTAGGTATTGTAATTCTTTATCTGCCACAGGAAGGCGAATTTCAGCCACTAAGGTTGAACTGAGAGCGCCAAATTGGCTTCCAGGATTAACTACGCTGCCTAAACTAATTGCACGTTCAGAAATAATCGCATCATAAGGCGCTTTTATGTATGTGCGCTCTAAATTACGTTTTGCACGTTTTTCAGACGCCTGTGCTGCACGGTAACGCGCTAGTTTTTCGGCTAATTGTGGTTTGCGTAAATATAATTGAGATGGGATCATTTGATTTGAATCGTCTTTTATTCGATCCCACTCTGCCTGTGCTACATGAGCTTGCGCTCGTTCAATTTCTAGATCAGAGCTGGCTTGCGCCATGCCTGCTTGGGCTTCAATTAACGCTGCTTCATAATCATTTGGATCTATTCGTGCTAGAATATCGCCTTGTTTGACAAATCCACCTTGCACAAATTGCTCAGAGACAAATACCACTTGACCGCTTACTTGCGCAACCAGTGGGGTGTGATCTTTTGCTTTTACTACACCATAGGATTTTACGTCTAGCGTAATTGCATCAAGGTGAACTGCGCTAACTGATACCAGAGGGCGTGTATCTTGTGCTGGCTTTTCTTCTGGCGGTTGTTTCATTGCTGAAAACGCAACCGCAAGACCTACACCGGCGACTAATACGGCAATAGGTAGAATTATTTGTTTTTTAGTAGCCACTGGGCTTTCCTCATAATTAGGTGACACAGCAATTATAATGAATAAAGTGTTTACAAGGCGTATTAAGATGTAACAAGTCATTACACAATTAACAAATTAGCGAAATAGATTACAAAAGGGGCAAAGATGAATACATCACCAATGGCGTGTCGACTCGGGTGTGGGGCTTGTTGTATCGCACCAAGTATTAGCTCACCAATTCCGGGGATGCCTAATGGCAAAAAAGCAGGAGAGCGCTGTATTCAGTTAGATAACAACAATTTATGTAAGTTATTTGGTGATGAAAGGCGGCCAAAAGTATGCAGTGATTTTAGTGCGACGATTGATGTGTGTGGAACAACGAATGCGCAAGCGCTGCAATTAATTACCGAGCTTGAACAAATGACATAAAAAAACCGCATCTTAAAAATGCGGTTTTTATACATATTTTTTATTTACCAGCTATAAGTTGCAGTTAGTGTGTATTGCTCACCGCGCCCAGGTGTGCCTGGAATTTCCTCAAATGATTCATCCCAAAGGTTATCTGCTGCTAAGGTAATAAAGAAGTTTTGCAGTATCGGTGGCGTTACTTTTAACGTCAGCTGAGTAAACAAGGCTTCATCATCAGAGCGTCGCAGCGCATTTTTATGCTGTTTACGCCATTCATTATCAATCCGAAACTCTAATATATCCGTCGGGCTCCATACAGCACCAAGAGTTAAACGGTGATCAGGGAAGTTTAAGGCATAAAAGCTTGCATCGACATCTGGCGAGCCATAGGTTTCTGATTTATGGAGGTAGGTGTAACTGGCTATAATTTCAGTATTTTCAAATTGCTTAGTGGCTAAAAATTCAAGGCCAGCGGTATCAATATCAACCGGTTCGGCAAAACGCGCTGAGGTTGAATCAAAGCTAAATGTCCAGTCAGTTAAGTTATTATCTTGGCGGTAAAAAATAGCCGAATTAAGCTGCCAACTTTGTTGTTCTAGTAATAAACCCAGTTCTAAGTTTTTGGTGGTTTCACGCTCAAGGTTATAATTACTTCTAAACAATCCACCAGAGTCATTGCCACCAATAGCAGTATAACCTGCAACTTGACTGGCCTCAGCGTAGGATAAATAAAATGTCCGCTCAGTGGCGTTACTATTAATTGTATTGAATGTGATATCACCTATCAGCGATAATTGTGAGTCATCGCGGTTGGTATCATCGAAGGCTGCGCCTAAACGCACTGTTAGCTGTTGATTGTTCTCAAGAGCCATAGTGTATTCTGGCAATACACTGATTTTATAATAGTTACGCGAAGTAAAGTTATTCTCAAGCGTGGTTGATTCAATGGAATCTTCAATATATTGTGCTGAGTAGTTTAGTGAGAACACATCGTTTTGAGCATGTCGCCCGGAGATGGCGAATGATTTAACTTCCGTTTCGTGAAAAGCTTCAAACGCGCTTGGGTTTTCACGAGAGTAAATATAATGGTCGTTATTTTTTCGATAATAAGCCGATACTTCAAACTCACTGTTTGTTGCATAACTTTGTTTATGGTTAAGCATTAACAGTTGCGTTTCTAAGTCTTCTGTTTCATTCACGCCAAATGGGGTATAGAGGTTCGGCCAGCCAAAAAATTTCTCTTGTGAGCCAAAAAATAAATCAGTTTGTGAATCTGCACTCGTTAATTGCACACGAGCAGTAGCGCGATTAAAATCATGATCGCCAAAATCAATTGAGCCATCGCTTTGTGAATGAGAATATTCCCCTTCAAAACCTAGGCGCCAATCGGCGATTGTATCTAAAGGGATACTTTTACCAGCATGAACACTCTGTAAATTAAAGTCGTTAGTGCCGACTCCTACAGATACACTGCCACCAGTGGTAATTGGCTTCCAACCAAACGACACAGTACCTACTGAGCTATTTACACCATAAAGTGCATTATCAGCACCGGTCAATACACTTGCGCCAGTGAGCATTTGTGGTGCAATAGGAATTTCTGCAAAATAATGGCCTGATTGCGGATCGAGTAAAGTAGCATTGCCGACTCTAAAACCGGTGTTTTCAAAGATACCGCCACGAATAGTAACATCAGCTTGTGCTTCTGCCATGTTACGCGATTGCAAATCAACACGAGGGTCATACTCTAAATTTGATATAGGTGAGTCAAAGGTACCTACTGGTAACGTATTTGCTGTAGGGGATGCCTCGATTGTTATTTGCTCAATGGTTGTCGATTCTTCAGAGTCATCTGCCGCATAAGCAACACTGGATATGCTGGCAAGTACTGCGGGTATAATAAGGTGCGAGGTACGGTTCATGTTGTTTTTCTCATATTCTTTATGTGCGATTGCGCTAAAAATTAAAGTCGTAACACTTTTTTATAGCGTGATAAAATAGCAAAATTAAACAGTCACGATTTTTGGCGCTATTGTACATTAATTCGAAAAAACTGCATTTGATAATCATTCTTAAAATGAAAGCATTACACTGTCTTTGCTTGTTAAATATATTAGGTCCCTCTATGAATGAAAAACAACCAGCTAACTTTTATGCTCGCCAGCAAACTATTTATTTTGCGGGAGGGTGTTTGTGGGGCGTGCAAGAGTTTATGAAGCACTTACCCGGAGTAGTTATTACAGAAGCAGGGCGGGCTAATGGTACAAGTGATAATACACAAAGTGAGTACGATGGTTATGCAGAGTGTGTCAAAGTCATTTTTGATACTGATGCTGTCACGCCTAATAAACTAATTGATTATTTCTTTGAAATTATTGACCCATACAGTATTAATAAGCAAGGTGATGATGTGGGTGAAAAGTACCGCACGGCTATTTATAGTGAAGAGCAAAGTCACTTAACGTTAGCAAGCGATTATATCAGCCAACGAGATGATGCCGACAAAATAGCTGTGCAGGTTAAACCGCTAACAAATTATGTCCCCAGTGATGCTGAGCACCAAGACCGACTAACTAATCATCCAGATGATTACTGCCATATACCGCTAGATTTACTGCATAAATATAAGGCGGATTAGCATTTACTAATTTAATAAACCTGCATAGTTTAACTTTCATAAAAAATGCTATGTATAATTAATTATAAGAAGGACTTATGAATCTAGTAGAAATGTTGAAAGATCATTCTAGTGTAGTTGGCCAAGGCCAAGCAAGAAAAAAAGTTTATGAGCTAGAAGCAAGATTAAATATTGATTTACCAAAAGATTTTTTTGATTACCTGGTAAACTTAAATTATGCAGAAATATTTGATGAGCCTATTTATGGGATTAACCCTGAGATAAAACGTTTAGATATTTACGAACAAAATAAGCACACTGAACATTTTAGATATGGGTTTCTTATGGTCTTTTCAAACGATATAGATGGTACTATTTATATTAGACCCGATACAAGCAATGTATACAATGCTAGCTTTACTAGTCCTATAGCCAATTCGTTCACAGAATTTGTGGCGAATGTGCTAAAAGAGGCATAAGACTTACAAAAAAGCTCACTAAATAGTGAGCTTTTTTGAATGCTAATTTAAAGTGTTATTTTAGTTTTTCTGGTGGAAAACCACTTAAAATTGTTGCAACGGCTTCTTGTACTGCTTTGTTACGCTCTTCAGGTGTTTGTTTCTTCTGAAGGCGACCTTCACGAGCACCACGCCAAACAAGCTGGTTAGAGGCACGGTCAACAACATCAATCACTAAAGTGCCCACATCATATTCATGGGTTGTTGTTTGCGTGTTATAACCCATGCCCCAGTAGTTCCAACGTGCACCGTAACCTACATTAAATGTATCAACGTCAACTTTAGTATCAACAGAGGCATGATAGTTAATTAATACATCTGCTGATGCTTCATCGGCAGGTGTCATACCGTTTGCTTGTAATTGTGCATTTACCGCTTCACGCACACGTTTTTCCATCAATGGACTGATTTGATAGTTACCAGCGTCAGCCAAGGTCGCTTGTGGAAACCAAGCAAATGTTTTGTAGTTACCAAAGTCCACAGATTTGTCGTAGTCAATATCAGGCGTTTTTGCACACGCTGCTAGTAGTAATACAGCAGCTGCAATTAGTATATTTTTCATGGAGTTTGCTCCTTGGCAAATTTAATTACTATTCGTTTGATAACATAACATAGAATTAATTCAAGGAAATGTTATTTTTTACCTGTAATTTGTGTACATGATAAGTACTAATTAGTTTAGTCGTCCTTGACTGAATGATGCATTAATTTACACAAACGTGGCTATTGTCTTATTCATGCTCTACTTCTATCCAATCCTTTTCATCTACCCAGTTCTGGGTGCCGTCTTTAACGGAGCGAATTGGCACAATATAATCACAGCTAATTTGTGGTTTCACCGAGGCAAATATTGGCACAAAGCCAAAGCTGAGTGCGGTTTCTATAATTGCTTTTTGATTTTGCGGATCGATATCGGCCGCTTCATCAATATAAATCGGGATGCGGTATAAGTTTTGCTCTTGGTCGCTTAATAAGTAGCGGATAAACAACATACCGCATAATAATTTTATGGTGATACGCGTACCGTTTGAGCCAGCCGAATCAATTTTCTCAAAATGCTCGGTTTCGCCTGCACGGTTTACTACTTCAAAGCGAATATCAAATAAGTCAGTAAGGGTTAAACCGGCTTTATCAGAGGCAAGTTTAATTAAGTGATCTTTTGCTTCGTTGACAGCACTTTCACTGTAGGGTTCTTGGCTGAGTAAATCCAGCGTATCACCTTGTTCAAACTGATTTGAGGTACTGATGATGGTATCAATACTATCAACCAACATTTTGCGTGGTATCACGTTAATTTTAAATGCTTGTAAGTTTGAAATACGATGCTGACTAATGCCTTTATTGAAGCTGTTCATTTCACGGCGCAGTCTGTCTAAATCTTCACGCAGTCCCTTAATCGTCGCGGCTACTTCTGTGAGTGCAACCCGGGCTTGGCGTTCAACCGCATCACGTTCGTTATCAATATTATGGAACGCGCCAATCAATTTCTGGTATTTACTAAACTCGTCATTTTCGTTATCAAATTTGGTAATACCGGCATTGTAAATATGCAAATAGGTATTACGAACGTTGATATCAAAATTACGCAGCTCTTGGCAATCTTTATTAAAGTGATGAACTAAGTCACTGAGATTATCAAAATCAATTTGAATATCTATCATATACGGGGTGACTTTACCGCTATATAAATCCAGCGTGTGGTCAATTCGTTCAGATTTCACTTGGCGTAGGCGCTCGGCTTGGCGTGAAATTAAATCTTTTTTCGATTTAATAATCGAGCGTCGATCACTAATTGAACCGCTGTTATTTTGAATATCTTGTAAGTAGCTATCAACTTGCTCGCGTTCAGCCAATAATTGCTCTTTTAAGAGTGTTTGTGCATCAATAGATTGCAGCATAACCTGGAATTGTTCAAAGCGTTTAAGTGCGCTTTCTGCTGCCATGAGTTCATCGTATAAGGCATCTTTTTCTTTTTGTTTGTCGGCCACATTGGCGGCCACATCACGCTGTTGCTTAAATTCATTGAGTGACTGTTCAAGGGCGCTGAGTTGCGCAGTAAGTTGCTCTTTATTTTCACCGCTTTGCATCTGCACCGGGGAGAGTTTTTTCAGCTTGATGGTCGCGCCTGGCAGGGTGAGCACGCCGCCTTTCACGTTATCTGATAATTGCTCTAAAAATGCACCAAAGGCATCTTCATCAGTGATATCTATATCACCATTACTGGTGGTGGCAAATGACAGAATGTCAGGGTTTAGAATACGCGAGATCTCTTCAACTTCTTTAAGTGATAAATCCTCGCGCATACGGGTAAATAAATTAAACTCAAGATTTTTAAGTTGCAGCTTTAAGCTTTTGATCTGCTTTTGTGTTTCACTAATACGGTAATCAAGAGTATGCAGGCTTTGCCCTTGCGCACTGTTGATAGAATGCGATAGTGACTCGTAATCTTGCTTTAATTGACCAAGGCTTACTTTTAAGGTTGCCATGTTAACCAATTCAAATTCAGATTTTAGAGCACCAAAGTCTAAAAACCATTGCTCTATTTGTGTTTGCCTGCGTTCAATATCGCGCGATTGTTGTACATAAAGTTGTTGTTTTTGTTCAAACTCGTGCTTTTCGTGTTCAATGTCTTCAAGGGCAACATTAAGCTCGCTCAATTGCGCCTCTTGGTAGCTATCAAAATCGATTAATGCTTGGTCAATTTTGGGGGCGTATGCGGCTAATTTACCTTTGAGTACGGTTTGGTTTTCAAGCATAGATTCAAGGGCGCTGATAGGCTCTTGCATCGACTCGAGTGCTTTTAGCTCACGTTTTGCGCGGTTTACTTTATCAAAGGAGCGACGCCATACTTCATAAAAATCGACCTTTGAGTTTGACATGTGGCGTTCAAATACGCGTAACATAAAGCGCTTTACGTCGGCAGCGCCTAATTTATGCAGGTTCAAAATACGGCGGAAAATTTCTTTATAAATTGCCGAATCTTGCACGTTGTTAAGCGGGATCATCTTTAAGTTAATGTCGCCGTCAAATGGCGTGGCACCACCCGTTAATAGCGCGTTGAGCTCTTGCGCTTTAAGCTCGATAGGGTTAAAGCCTTGCTCTTTTAAATGATTAAACAGTTTAGTGAACTTAATGATGGTTTTACCTTGAGTATACTGCTCAAGATCAAGCTTGCCTTGGTAACAAAAAAACTGATGTGCGTAACCGGCAATTTTACCAAGCCCAGCTACACCAATCACCACCGGGCCATGGGGTAGGTCGGCTTCGAGTAAAATATAGGATTGATCTGACGAAAAATAAAATTTACGGGTTTCGTCTAAATCATGACCGTCCCATTCTGTTAGGCGTAAATCATTAATAAGCGGAAATTGTAGAGCATTGATCACCGAGCTTTTACCGGTGTTATTTGGTGCACAAATTGAGCTGCTTTTATCAAGCGGGATCACACATTTGGCATAACCGGCGGTGTTTAATAATGCCAGCTTACTGAGGCCGTATAGGTTTTTCATTATTCGTCCTCTCCAATATAGGTTTCTTCGTTTACTTCCATTAAGGCATCAATATAACGGTAGATAGGTGCTTGCAGCATAAAGCCGCCTTCTACTTCACGGGCAAGGCCAAGTCGTATCATGCGTAAGTACACGTCTTTACGTAGGTCTGATCCTGAAAAAATTTCGAGTTGATCAAATAAGTGCTTGTTCATTTGCACTAAAGTTTGCATCAGTTCTAAATCATTCACTTCATCAAATAGGGCACGCATTGGGTCTTTACCTGAGTTTGCATAGTGCTCAATTAAGATATAAATGGTTAAGGCAATCGCGCGGGAAATTTTCCCCATATTGGGTGTACTTTCATCACTGGCAAAGTAATAAAAACCACGGCTGTCATGTTGTAAATCGTGGCCAAGGGCGCTGAATAATGCGCGGTAATGATCAATTTGTTGATCAAGCTCTTGCCACATTACGGTGTCTTGTTCGCTAATGTGATAGCCGGTGACTAATTTTTTATTAATTGCTTGTAGATGACTAAGTTCATCTAAATTTATCTGTGTCATAACGGTTACTCATCCACTGTTGGTGTTTGCTGAGGGTCAACAGGCTTAGAATTAAAAGGGAAAAGAGAAAAATGTTGCCCGGCAATTTTCACGCGCATTTTCTCATCACTTTGATTGATTTCAATATCGCTGTCACTTACCAGCTTTTGATATAAAAACAGCATTTCGTCGGCTTCAAGGTCGGGGTAGCTTTGCTCTAAAAAGGTCAATAATGGTTGTGGCTTTTTACGTTTAGCATTGAAGCGTTTTTTAAAGTTTGCTTTAACATTATTGTAATCTGGAATATTGGGCGTAACAAAAGCAGGCACATCTTGTTGATCAGGAAGTTCGTATTCACTGTGTTCAAACTCAACAAGTGCAGCCATATAAGCGACCATATGGCGCTGTTGCCCCAATGAGAATCGCTGCGTGTCAGAGACAAAATGTGGTTGTACGGCGCTGAGCATATTATCAACGCCATTTTTACGTACTAAACCAAGTACTTTAGCTGCTTGACGAGTGATCATATTATTACGGCGCAACTCTTCACGCAGTGGCATTAGCATATCGGCACTTTTACGCAGGCTTTCGCGACCAACTAAATGCATTTCTAAAATTCGGGTACGTAATCGTTCAAGCATGCGTTTATCTTGATAAGCTTTACCGCTGCGTTCAATATGTTCGATTTGCGTGCTGATTTGTGTTTCGATGGTATTAAAACAAGCATGAAAATCGCCACGAATATCGACCATTTCAAGCATTGGTTCAATGTATTCATCGAACGCTTCAATTACCGCTTGATAACGCTTTTGTAATGATTGCACCGCATTATTAGCTTTTGCTTGTTCTACAATATTTAAAATGGCATTTTCGTTGTGGGCAAATAGTTTCATTATTTTACGCACCCGATCATCCATAATACGGCTAAAACGGCGCATCTCGTCGTAGTCTTCAATACTACCGGCATTGTCTAAACGGTTACCCAAACGGGCTAAATCTTCAACCAGCACGCTAATTTCTTGCGCCAAGCCTAAATGTTCTTCCTGCAATAAAAAAGTGGCAAAATCTGCAATTGCACGGTTAATTTCAAGTTGTGACGATTTAGCCAAGGGAATAATAATATCTTGGTTTAAAAGGCGGTTGGTTTCTTTGTAAATGCGCTCATTTGACCACGTAGGTTGTTTTTGTTTGATCGCATTTTGCACGTCTTTTAGGCTGAAATCAGCCATTTTAAAACGTTTAAATAGCAGCTCTAACATTCCCCAGTGCTCTGTTAGGGTATTTAGCAACTTTTTAGCTGGGATCATAAAACTCCAAAAATCCTAATTTATCTTGTAAAGCCGGCTTGTTAGGCCTCAGCGATTAGTCGTAGAAAAGCAAATTGACAATAGTTTTACACATTCTTTGGTGCTAGACTGCGCGCCGTGTCGTCCTGCGGCTCATAACATACAATTTTTACATTTTTATAAAGGTTGTTCAAACACCATGGTAACTGCAATTATCCTAACCCTGATAACGCTAGCATTCGTGCTCATCGTTATAGAGGATATTATCCATGTAAACAAGGCCAAAACCACGCTTTTCTTTGGTACTTTATGCTGGATTATCTTATTTATCTCGCCGCTTCACGGGCAAAGCCCCGAAAACGTACAACATCAACTTGACCACAATATTTTAGAGATTGCCACACTCTGGTTGTTTTTAATGGCTGCAATGACCTTTGTAGCCTATTTGAACTCCAAAGGTTTTATCCAAAATATTGTGCATAAGATAATGCCCAGTGCTATTAGCGAACGCAAACTGATGTTTTTGATTGGCGGGTTCTCCTTCTTATTTTCGTCGATTTCAGACAATATCACAGCCACATTAATTTCCCTTGCGGTGGTGATGTCGTTAAAACTCGATCCGAAAAAGCTAATTAAATACGCTACGCTTATCATCTTTAGTGTGAACTCGGGCGGAGTGTCGTTAATTACCGGTGATGTTACTACCTTGATGATTTTCCTTGATGACAAAGTTACCATTGGTCACTTGCTATTGTTGGTTGTGCCTGCGTTATTTAGCGTGGCGCTATTGGCCATTATGCTGTCATTTGGACTCAACGGCCAAGTTGAGTTTACCAAACAAGAGGACCGTCGCATTGAGAAAACAGATATCACTATTGCAGTGATTTTCTTATCAACGATTGTCGGGACATTAACGTTAAGCGTGCTTTATCATGTGCCGCCTTTGTTAACTTTCTTATTTGGTTTGTCGTTGATGTTTTTAGTAGCGCAATTTTTAATGCGCAAAAAAGATGTGAATAAAAAAATCATCGATTATATTCGCGAAATAGAATACGACACCTTACTGTTCTTCGTTGGCGTATTATTACTTGTAGGCGCTCTGAAAGAAGTCGGTATGCTCAGTAAGTTCACTCATCTTTACGAGTTAATGCCAGCACAATACGCTAATTATTTAATGGGTATATTATCAGCTGCGGTTGACAACGTACCACTAACGGCTGCGTTACTTAAAGCTGAAATAGTGATGAGTCCACAACAATGGTTGTCGTTTACGTATGCAACTGGAGTGGGTGGGTCCATGCTTATTATTGGCTCGGCTGCCGGTATTATCGCTATGAGTAAAGTAAAAGCGCTTACCTTTATGAGTTATTTACGTATGTCGGTGTATTTATTAATCGCTTATACAATTGGTTATATGGGATCGTATTTAGCAGGTAGTTTTATTTAATTGCTTTTATTATTTAAAACAACTTGACAGCTAGACGTCTAAACGATAACTTTCAAAGCCCGCTTAATAGCGGGTTTTGTTATTTAATTGCTAATAATTTACGTAATTAATCTAACATTCAGAAGAGGTGCGGTACTTAGGTACTTAATGTTAGGCGACGTATGCCTGTAATCATTAAGGAGGGAAGTACTCGCCGAGGAAAGCAACTGGACGTCACAGTGGTTTTTCGGTTTATGGGGCTGAATCCTCAAAACTGTCACCAATTAGGTGGAGAGCTTCTGGCAGTGGACTTTTCTTATCGAGCACCCCCTTGCCAAGTTCTTCTTGTTTTATCGTGGTATGAATGCCACAAAAGGAGACGACATGAATACCCAATTAGCTGCAACTAACTTGCAACAGTCAGCACAAAATCAAAAATCAGACTACGTAGTCGCAAAGTTCGGTGGCACCAGTGTGGCTAACTTTGAAGCGATGAGCCGTTGCAGTGAAATTATTGTAGCCGATAACAACGTACGAGTAGTGGCCGTTAGTGCCAGCGCAGGAGTGACTAATCACCTTGTGACCTTATGTAAAAAAGATTTATCAGCAGAAGAGCGCAATGAGAATATTGCTGGCGTTATTGCTATTCAAGAAGCTATTTTAAATGAGCTGTCATTGGATGCTGATTTAGCTCATGGCTTTGATGAAACCATTAAAGCTTTTAAGTCACTTGCCAGTGAACCACTAAAATCAAAGCAACAACATGATGAGTTATTGAGCTTTGGTGAGCGTTTATCATCCTATTTATTTACTCAGGTACTGCGTTTAAATGGCTTAAATGCGGTGCGTTTTGATGTGCGACAGGTATTAAAAACCGACAGCCAGTTTTCTAAAGCAACCCCAGATGTAGCTGCAACAGCAATGGCCGCAAAAGAGCATTTAATTCCGTTATTAGCTGAACAGGTTATTGTAACTCAAGGCTTTATAGGCAGCGACGCACATGGTCAAACTACCACACTTGGTCGTGGTGGTTCAGATTACAGTGCGGCATTACTGGCCGAAGCCATAAACGCTAAAAGCGTGCACATTTGGACTGATGTCGTGGGCATTTTTAGCACCGATCCGCGCTTATGTGCTAAGGCTACGCCGATTGCGCGTTTAAGTTTTGATGAAGCGGCCGAAATGGCTACCTTTGGGGCGAAAGTATTACATCCGGCAACTATCTTACCTGCGAGCCGCAGCCATATTAGTGTGTTTGTTGGTTCTAGCCGTGAGCCTGAACGTGGTGGTACCTGGATCGAACGTGAGAAATCACAAATCCCCGGAATTCGTGCTGTCACGCAGCGTAAAAATCAAATATTGTTAACCTTAAAAAGCCCCGAAATGCTTTTGGCTAGTGGCTTTTTAGCTCACGTGTTTACAATTTTAAGTGAGTTTAATATCTCGGTTGATTTGGTAACTACCTCAGAGATAAGTGTTGCAATTACTTTAGATAATGCGCCAAATGCCTCGCGTCCTGAGCTTGATCAAGAATGCCTTGATAAGTTAGCGGAGTTTTGCCACGTGTCGGTTGAGAACAACTTAACCTTAGTGGCATTAATTGGTTCACAAATTCAATTACGTCAGCAAGAAATTAACTTAATGAATGTATTAAGCGATTTTAATATTCGCTTAATTTGTCATGGCGCAAGTAAACATAACCTGTGCTTTTTAGTGGAGCAGAGCGAGTCAGACTTTGTTGTGCAAGCGATCCACAGCCGTTTATTAGAAGTTCAAAACGCCGCGTAATTGGGCGGTAGAATTTACCACAGAGCACTGCCAGTCAGTGCTCTTGTCACTTACCACACTGATATCAAACTCATGATATTGACAACTCAGCGCTGTTAAATTTGCTCGCTCAAGTTCAGTAAATACATTGGGGCTGAGTAATTTTGCAATTGGTTGGCTGGTGGCTTTGGCAAGTGCTTCTTTTAAGGTCCATATTCTAAAAAATCGTTCTGCACTTTGCTGATCTTGCGTTATTAAATTTACCTCATCAAGATGATAAAAATGCTTAGCGAGCTTTGCAAATGGGCGCTTCAGGTTTATTTTTTCAATATCAAAACCAAATTCAATTCGTTCTACATTTAATGCAGCACCCACAAAACCATTAGAGTGGGATAAACAACTACGCAATACAGTGTCACTGTCAGTTATATGTAGCAGTAATTTACTGCTTTGCTGGTCAAATTCAGAGCTAATATGGTTATTTGCTAGATCACGAAATTGTGGCATCGTTTGTTTTACCAAATACTTAAGCAGTAGCCGAGTGGCTAAATATTCTTGCTTGGCTTTGTAACTTTTTCTACGGGTGATCACCGTCAGTTCAAATGGGCTTAATAGTGCGTTTAAATCGAATTCATCAACATTTAACTGCTGGGCATCAAATAATAAAATAGTTTTCGCATTGAACGGCTGCACGCTGTGTTTGGTGATAACGAGTTGCTGTTGAAAAAATAATGCAGGCATAAAATCCACAATTAAAGTGATAAAAGAACAAACATGTTTATATTTTGTGCGGTTGTGCGCTGGTTAATTAAGCCAAGGCAAATTTATTACTCTGTGAGAGTTAAATATGGTTTAATTCACAATAATGAAAAATAATAACAGATTTGTAGATGTATGGCACAATTGCGTGATGGTTTTCAAAGCCGCCTTGGCTTTGTTTTAGCAGCTTCTGGCGCTGCAGTTGGATTAGGTAATATTTGGGGATTTCCCACGCAAGCGGCAAATCATGGCGGCGGCGCGTTTTTACTAGTCTATTTTATAGTTATCTTTTTTTTAGCCTTGCCAGCTTTATACACTGAGTTGTACTTAGGTCATAAAGCGCAAGCTAATCCGGTTAAAGCACTTAGACAAGCATGGCAAGAGCAAGCACCGCAAGTAGGCGCTGCTGCTGGTTATTTAGGTTTAGCCGGTGCGATTGTGATGCTGAGCTTTTACTCAATTGTTGCAGGTTGGATGCTTGCTTATGCCCTTGAACCCATTGCTAGCTTTTTTGGATTTACCACCGTCAGTGCGTTTTTACACACGGATTCGATGGCGCGTAATTTTGTATTTACACCACTGATGCTGATCCTCACTGCGAGTATTATTCTCAAAGGTGTTAAATCTGGCATAGAAACATGGTCGCGACGGTTAATGCCGATGCTATTGGTGTTACTCGTTGTGCTAATTGCTTATATAGCCACGCTTGATGGCGCAAGTGAAGGCTTTGCTGCGTATTTAGTGCCAGACTTTAGCCAAATACTCGACCCAGGTTTAATTATTGCGGCAATGGGACAGGCGTTCTTTTCACTGTCACTGGGTGTCGGTTGTATGATGATTTATGGCTCGTACTTGCAGCCTGATGCTAATTTGCCGCGGTTAACCGCGTCGGTAGCGTTACTTGATACAGGGGTTGCCTTTTTAGCGGGTTTATTAATTATTCCTGCAATTTACGTGGCGCAGCACAATGGCGTGCAAGTATTTAGTGATGGAAAATTAGTGGGAGAAGGGCAACTAATTTTCGCAATTCTACCGCAGTTATTTAATACTATGGGCGAAATTGGCTTATTGGTTGGTTTACTGTTTTTTGTACTTATGTCGATTGCATCGCTCACATCGACTATTTCATCCACTGAAATTCCAGTGGCTTTTTTAGTTGAAAACCATCAAGTAGAGCGTAAAAAAGCGACGTTTTTAGTGAGCTTAACGGTTTTAGCCGCGTCATCGTTGATTATTTTCAATTTTGATTGGCTATTTGGTTTAGTGATCATGGTACTGACTCAGTATCAATTACCGCTTATGGGCTTATTTTACTTTATCACTGTAGGGTGGTTGTGGCGCCGTGGTAATCAATTAAATGAGGCTGCAAGTGGCATGCGTTATTGGTTTGCTCAGTACATACGTTATGTGTGTCCGATACTGATGACCGCCGTGTTCGCTAATGTCGCGTTTGGTTGATAATTTAGCTTTCAGTTTTTTAGTTTTAATTGTTAATATATAGTGTTGTACCAATCGTTTTAAGTTACTGACCATTTATAGCGACAGATAAATGGTTAAATATTTAAGTCGATTGGTATTATATCCAGGGAGGAATTATGAACATAGATGTTAAAGTCCCCACGCTTCCAGACTCAATAAACACAGCGGATATCGCTAAACTTTATGTTAGTGAAGGCCAACTCGTTTATGCCGGTGATGTGTTATTTGATGTTGAAACTGAAAAAGTTGTTTTAGAAATAATGGCCGACTGCAGTGGCATTATTGAGAATATAACGATTGCAAATGGCGACCATGTTAATCCTGAACAGGTTGTAATGACTTTGCAGCAGCTTGCAGACAGCGAACTGCCAGCAAGACCAACAGCTCAACAGCCTCAACCGCGAGTAAACGACTCAGAAAATGACGTTATTGTTTCTCCTTGGTTGAGTAAACTAAATAAAAGTTTAATTATTGCTCTAGCAGTCGGCGCTTTAGCCATCCTTTTTGTGCTGGGTAAATAGCTAAGATGACCAATTATGTAAACCACCCAAGATATGGCAGCGAGCCAATCCTCTCTGGTAATAGTTATACAAAGCAAGAAATCGAGAATGCCTTTTGGCGATATTCAAGTGTTCATTACTTCCCTGAGACGGCAATCCCCGCAGTTATCGAAAAACAATGTGACAGTTTATATCCAAGGCAACTCTATGTTGATATAGAAGAGCAATGTGTAGATTGCCATAGAGCGTTTATATTTTTTGCTAAAGAGCAGCAATATTGGTTTGAAGAATTAAAGTTTTGGATTGATGCACATGCGATCAAGTGCTTTGAATGCAGAAAGAAAACCCGTGCAATAAACCGGCTGCAAATTACCTATGCAAACTTAATCATTAAAGAGCATATAACGCTTGAGGAAACTCAATTGCTCAAGTCCAGCGCGCAGCAACTTTTTGAGTCAGGAGTTATTAAGAAGATTAATAAAATAAATGCTATCCGTAAAATGTAAGTAGACGTACTTAAGAGACCTATGTGATTACGTCTTAACTTGATTTGTCAGAACCGATAAATAGGACTCAATCAAGTCTGGCTGTCACAGATGTGCCAAAATCAGACCTTCAGGCGTAACTCGTTTCTGCCCCATTATGAGTTAACGTAAATACTCTATAGGTCGATTTTGAGCGATCAGCGGTCATTGGGGGTTGGCTAAATATAATTGCTTAATGGTGAAACATTAGGTTTAATGGATACATAATAAACGCTGAGTAACGCAGGGACAGCTTAGATACGATAGACACGCCAGTAAAGTTGGCTTGATATCGCTTAGACTATTAAAAGCAAATCCCCATAGCATTAGTAACACTAACTCTGACACACCGAGCAGGTAGCGCCTCAGTCCAACAAGCGATTATGCAACACAAACTGCGTGTCGCACAAATACTAAAATGTTAAGTTCAAATGGAGAGAATTTTGGAATTTGAAAGTTTAAACATAGAGAACATTATTTATGGTGCACTCGGATCGGCATTATTCGCTCTCATAGTTTTTATAATTCCCAAAGTATTAGGGTTTATAGCGAGAGTTTTGTCGAAGTATTCACAAGGCATAAAAAGCCGAAGGCTTAAAACGCTTTGGCTAAAATATACTGGAGTAGAACACTTTAATAAAAATGAAGACCTGCAGGGGCATGCCTGCCAAACAGGGCTTATCTATTCATCTTTGCGTGAACTTATTAAGGGGCTGATTTGGATATCCCTGGGGCTTTTGTTTCAATCAGTTTATAGCATGTTAGGGATAATTGGCTTCATTGGTGGTATTTATTATCTATTTTTAGCCCTTGGTCAGGTTCAAAAAATTGAAATACCAAAAAACCCAGCTGAAGCCATTCAATCAATAGAAGCACAGCTTGATGAAATGGAACTTAACAAGTCAAGCAAGAAGGACGCGCAAACCGCGCGTGCCTCTTCTTGAAGCATTAGCTTTTAAGGAAGAATCGTGGATAGATTGCAAGTAGCATTAATTGCTTTAGTAGTTGGTTGGGGCTTATCACAACTGACGGAACTAATAAAATCAAAATCTAAAATTAAAAAACTAAAGTTAGCTATATCTACAGAATTAAAAGATTTAGAAATACTTCTTGGTGAGCGTAGTGAAACTGCTAAGAAATCAGCTTTAGAATACGGTCATAATCACAACTATAGTTGCTCGCTAGGTGCTCCTGTTTCAACACCTGTTCTTGACGCTTTTTATTGTGATGTTGCTGATAGTTTTACTGAGGAACAACGATACAATATTCGTGTATTCCGTGATCATATCCGAGCATACAATTCAATTGTTGAATTTATAGAAAAAAATAGTTCGGGTACAGCAACTCAAAACAATATAGTATTTAAACTTTTTGAAGCATATAAACAGACAGCCTTTGCATCTATATATATTCACGAGGCTAATAAAGTTGGTGGTATTGTTAAGGTTCTTGATGACCACGAAAACTTGGAACAATTGCGCAGTGAGCTGCCGGGTTTAATTGATCAACTTGCAATTAAAAGCTAATAAACGCTTTAACCACATAGGACGCACAACAGTAGGCTTGCGCTCCTTCGTCGCTAATTTTAGCCTTCTACTTTGCGCTGGTTAAGCGAAGCGTTACTGATTAAATACTCTACGTGTTTATGTCCAAAAGAGAAACCAAAGGGGTCACCCATTAGAAAGTTCTGGTCAAGCAGGCTGCCGTGTTTTCTTGATCTTTTTGGAACAAAGATGACACCCACCCTAAAGTTTGTATTTCCCCTATTTTTTACTAGCTTTAAATTAGTATGAAAAACAAATAGGGTGTTCCATGGCAATTGCAAGAAAGCGTCAAGTAAGTTTGATTGATACAAAGTACTATCATTGTATTTCACGCTGTGTACGCCGTGCTTTTTTATGCGGTGAAGACCGTTTTACAGGTCAGTCCTATGAGCACCGCAGAGGCTGGGTAGAAGATAAACTACTCGCATTGGCTAAGGTATTTTGCATTGATGTGTGTGCGTATGCAGTGATGAGCAATCACACACATTTAGTGTTGTATGTTGATGATAAAAAAGCCAAACGCCTTAATGACAAAGCCATTATTCTACGCTGGCATAAGCTGTGTAAAGGCACGTTATTGACGAAAAAATATTTGCAAGGTGAAAAATTAAGTAAATCAGAGCTCATCTTTTTTAATCAAACGGTTGAGCAATATCGAGAGCGGTTATCCAGTATTAGCTGGTTTATGCGGTTGTTAAATGAAGATATTGCCCGCAGAGCCAATAAAGAAGATAACTGCACAGGCCGATTCTGGGAAGGTCGCTTTAAATAACAAGCTCTACTAGATGAAGCAGCACTTGCAGCCTGTATGGCCTATGTTGATTTAAACCCAATAAGAGCAAAAATAGCCAACACGCCAGAAGAATCAATCCATACCAGTGTGCAAAAACGAATTGAAAGTGCAACCACAGGTAAGCAACCTAAAAAGCTATTACGTTTTGCAGGGATGCCACGGCAAAGAATGCCAAAAGGACTCCCGTTTGAGCTTAAATCGTATTTTGAACTTGTTGAATTAACGGGCCGTGTAATGCGAGAAGATAAGCGAGGATACATTGAAAACACATCCCTTCCTTTATTAGAGCGAGTCAATATTAGCCCAGAGAACTGGTTAAAACTCACAACGCAATTTACCCGCGTGTTCCATGGCGCTGTTGGAAGACCTTCGTCACATGAAAGCTATTGTGATAATTTAGGAAGGAAACGAAGAGCGAATATGAGTAACTGTGAAAAGTTACTTGCATGAGAATCAAACTACTCAGTAAAAATTTAAAACTTCATCATGCAGTTATTGTCATGCATGTAATTTAGGTTTAATAGTGACAATGACCTATTTAATGGATGAGGTGAAAGTAACCAAGTAGCAAAAGATATATTTTAGCCTAAAAGAGTAAATTTAGTGACACAGTTTTGCTTGTTCAATAAGAGTGGCTGTCTGCGTTAGTTGTTTACGTGTTTAGTGACTTTTGCGCGAACAAAACTACCAGATGCAGCAGTAAGCTTACTTCGTGCCGCATAAATGCTTGTTTTTGATAAGGCATGTTGCTGGCAAAACTCAGTAATAGTTAAATAGCTGTCTTGTTGTTCTTCGATAATGTTGCGCCACTGCTCAAGGCTACGTATTTTTCTCATGGCTATCTCCTAATTGAAATTAAGAAATAGTTTAATCGGTTTGACGAGTTACTGGCAGGTGCACTTTGCTAGACGCTTACGTTAGAAACCTCCGGCTACCCGATTAGTTGCCACTTAATCACAGCTAAATCGATTTTAAAGTTAATAGTTTTTTTCTGTACTCATCATTGAACTGTAATTCGGAAAAATGATCATCAATACGCTTAACACTATCTATAATAGGCTTAATTTCATCCCATGTATCAATCATAACCTTATGATACCTAACCATTCCAGGTCTTTGAAGACTACCAGCTAGAAAGAAATCATCTGGCAACTGAGGATTCATCTGCCTATTCTTTCTAAGCCAGAAAAGACCAACAGTATAAGATGACCATGAAGTTATATTGATGAGCTCGAGTCGACCTATTATTGTTAATTTAGAATATAGCTCGAAGATCAATGGTGTTGTTTGCTCAAGCCGAATTAACGGAGGCGGATGTGAGCCTTCAGGTACTTCTGTTGGAATATATGAATTAACCCCATGAAATCTATAAAGTACAAGTGCTAGAACAGAAGAGAAAGACCTAACCTCAGATTTAAGTTCGTCTTCTTCGAAGTGACGAAGTAAAGCCCTAAGGCATGAAACCATAGCGTAATAATCTGCAGCCATTTCCGTAACATGTGAAACCGCTGAAGCTTTTCCGGATAGCTTAGTATTAGTTTCGCTATCGTTTGCAGCGCAATCAACAATCTTGTTGCCTACATTACAATTATATAAAGATCGTATATGCCCATGCTCTTGAATTAGATGCCCTAGCTCATGGAATAATATCCATGTAATGCCGCTTATAAACATGTTTTTACAGCAATGCTCTTTAGTCGATTCAGTAGATAGGGTCTTTGGGTATTCAAAATCTTGGAAAATAACATCAAATTTTTGATTGTTTGCGCCATAACCAATATAGAGATGATAATCTTCTATATCGCGATAAAGCAAGATTGCAGTCTCGTATGTTAGGCCAATAAAATGTTTTGGTGGGCCGCTTACATCAGGATCGGCAGCGGCATATGCATAAAAGCACCTTTTTTCACTCCAGCGAATTGATAGATTGCCATTTAGTCCCTTATATAAATTTGAATTTAAATCACCAGTAATCTTAGAAAAAACATCACATGCTAAATCTATAATATCGCTATCTTTCAATGGTTCTTTCCTTAGAATTTGGTAAAGATTCTCTAATTTGAGTGCCGCTGCATCATGGCAACTAACGCTTTGCTAAGCAGCAGTTTGACTGTCCAGAGGAGGCGCGTTTTATTGCGCCGGAACGAGGCTTGAGCAACATATTAAGCCTTTGCATATGTAGCTACAGTTGTAAAATTAAATGGTTCATTTTCTCCGACACCTTCATTTTCAAACTCGACTAATAGCTCGCCAGAGATTTGATAGGTGCTAGGTGAAATTAGTTCTAGACTCAGCTTCTTTACATGACACCAATTATGAGCACAGCCGACATAAACAGAAGCCTCTGCATCAGTGTATATATCATGATTCATATCAATCCCATCCAAATTTTCTGGATTGGATAATTCAAGTTTGTACCAGTCGCAAACTATTAATGTTTCTAATGGCTGTTCTTCATAGTCCAAACCCGAATCAAAAGGCTCTAGTTGTAGTGGTCAACTAATTTTGGCCACAGTTTTAGAATCTTTGTATCTAATCTCAGATTCATTTGGCGCTAAACCGGCATTATAATGATGCGGCCTAACGTTGTTGTAATATCCGTTGATATAATC